>JAIOPF010000003.1 GCA_021414045.1 Deltaproteobacteria bacterium
CGTTCTGTCCGCTTGCGACGGAGCGCCCGGCGCCCCATCCGAGAGCGCGACGCCCCCGACGGCGGCCAATTTCAATTATATCTCCCTAGGCGACAGTCTCGCCGCGGGAGTGCAGGACGGCACCACCAACGAACATACCCAGCCTCACAGCTATGCGGCGCTCTTGGCCAAACAAATCGCCAAGACCTACGGCACCTTCCTGACCATGCCGCTCTTGGGCGTCGACGGGACCCGCGAGAATCCCGACAAAATCCCCACGCTTTTGGGGATCTCCGGGGAGGATTCCGCCAGCATTTACCAGACCAAGGCCGGAGGGGACCCCTTGGGGCCGGACAGCGGACTTCACGATAAGACCCTGGCGCCCATCGCCTTCGCAGCGGGCCGCGGCGAAGCCAGCAGCCAACTCGATGCCGCCCTTTGGCTGGCCGAAAAATGGAAAGGCGCTCCCGAGGGCACGCCCAAGATCCTCACGCTCTGGCTCAACAACGACGTCCTCGGCGCGGTGGTCCAAATCGGCGACGAAAATTACACGGCGGAAGGCATCAACGCGGCGATGACGGCGCCGGACATCTTCCGTGGCAACATGGATTTCGTCCTGCAAGCGCTTTCCCGTACCGGCGCGCAGGTCTTTCTCGGAAACATCCCTGACATCACGCAAATCGCCTATTTGGTTTCCGGGGAAACCCTAAGCCGATGGACCGGACAAAGCATCCCAGCAACCTTGCTGCCCGCTGGCGCGCGGATGAGTCTCCCCGCCGCCCTGCGCATCTACACCGATTTCCTCGCGGGCCGCGACTGGCAGGATTCGCTGGCCGAACACTTGAATGACGCCTCCGTGATGAGCCCCGAGGAGATGGCGCTGGTCCATGCCCGCATCCTCGAACTGAACGCCATTCTCCAGGACCTGGCCGGGAAATACTCGTCGCATCTGGTCGACCTCTACCAGTCCCTGCGCACCCCGCAGACGATTTCCGGCATCACCTTCACCAATGAATGGGGAGCGGGCGGGTTTTTCTGCCTCGACGGCGTCCATTTTTCGCATAGCGGCCACGCTTACGTCGCGAACCTCTTCCTCCGCGCCATCAACCAGGCCATAGCGACCTCGATTCCCGAGATCGACGTCGCGGAAGTGAGAATCAACGACCCCTACGTCGACGCCGACCACGACGGATTCCCGGCCGGCCCGACCTACGAATCGCCGCTGGCAATCGTTCAGCTGCTCTTTCAGTTCCGCGACGCCGACGACCACGACGCCCAGGTCGGGATCCGGGGAACCCCGGAAACCATCCACGAGCTCAAGAGCCTAGCCCTCCCCCGCTAGGCCATCTTTTACTTCGATAGACAGCCCGCGCATCCTGCTTTACCCTTAGGCGAGAGGCGACCGGCAAAAACCTTGAAAATTCCCTTTCTCAAAAAAAAGACCAGCCGCGAGCGCTTCGTCGCTTGGCGGGAAAAGAAGCGGCAATCGCGGGGGCAACGCTTCAAGGAGTTGCGCGACCAAATCTATTGGGCGCGTTTTCTCGGCTACGTCGGCCATTATCAAAGGCGCATCGTCGCTATCCTCGTCCTGATTTTCCTCGGCAGCGCCCTGGGACTGGCCCTTCCCTTCCTTTCGCGTTTCGTCCTCGATTACATCGTGCCGAAGAAGGACTTCAGCCTGCTCAACTGGATCATCGCCGCGGGCCTGGGCGTCTACGTGCTGCACGCCATTTTCCGCTATTTCGAGCAGAAACTGGTGACCACCTTCTCGATGGACTTGGTCACCGAAATCAGGCGCGATCTCTTTAAATACCAAATGCAGTTGCCGCTGACCTACTTCGAGGATAACGCCGCCGGAAAGCTGGTATCGAAGCTGACCTACAGCATCATGATGATCAAGGTGCTGGTCGAGACTTTCGCCTACGTCTGCGTCCGCGAGCTCACCACCATCGCCATGCTCGTCGTCGCCGCCTCCTTCATCGACCTCCGCCTCACCCTGATCTTTTCCGCCGTCGTCCCCTTCGTCGTCCTCTATATACGTCATCTGAACCGTTACATGGGGGAAGTCGCCGTCAAGTTGCAGACGAAGAACGACCAGATCCTGAAAATTCTCGACCGCGCCTACCATTCCGCCAAGCTCTTCCAAATCTTCGGGGGCGGGCTCCGCGAGGGCGACCGCTTCGAGGAGGTCTTGAACCAGGACAAACAATTCCGGGTCCAACGCACCATGGTCTATGCGGGCAACGCCATCTTGATCGGATTCCTAGCCTCAGCCGTGATGCTCGTGGCCTTGTGGTACGGGGGCCGGCAAATCATCCACAAAGAGCTGACCCATGGCCAAGTCTTGGCCTATATGATCTGCCTGGGCATGCTGTTTCGGCCCATCTCGCAGTTCGTCCGCGCCACGGCCTACCTCCAAGCGGGAATGATGGGCATCCGCAACGTCTTCTCCATCTTCGACAGCACCTCCCCGATCGAGGAAACGGCCCATCCCGTCCTTCCGGAGAAGCGCGAGGGAAAGATCGAATTCCGTAACGTGTGGTTCCAGTATGCCCGTGGCATCGGAGGTCTGCGCAACCTCAGCTTCAGGACCGAGCCCGGCCATCGGGTCTTGATCGTCGGCCAAAGCGGCGCGGGCAAGAGCACGGTTTTCAACCTATTGATGCGGCTCTACGAAAGCAGCCGAGGCAGCATTCTAGTGGATGGGGTGAACATTCGCCGCATGCTGCTCAAGGACCTGCGGGCATATTTTAGCGTCGTCACCCAGGACCAGCTGCATGTGGAAGACAGCATCCTCGGAAATATTTTCTTCGGCGACGTCGGCGGGGCGGAAGACCCCGAGGCGCAGCTCGAGAAGGCCTTGGATCTCGGGCGCAAGATGGAGCTCAACCGCTTCATCTCGTCGTTGGAACGGAAGTTCAGCCAAAAGATCGGCGCCGAGGGATTGGGGTATTCGCGCGGCGAGCTGCAAAAGCTCGCCCTGATGCGCGCCGCCTCGAAAGACGCCCCCATCGTGCTGATGGACGAACCGACCGCCTCGCTCGATCACGGCAGTGAACGCAAAGTGATCAAGATCATCAAGGAACATTTCCAAAAAAAGACCGTCTTGATCATCTCGCATCGGCCGCTGCCGGCTCTGGATCCGGATTGGATCATTGTCCTGAAAAAAGGCGGCATCGAGGCCCAAGGACGGCACGACGACTTGATCGGGCGCTGCGCCTATTACCGCGAGCTCCTCGCCCAGGCCACCGATGCGCCGCCCGAGCCGCTCGAGGTCAATCGAATTTGATCTCGCCGTTGAGGGCCTGGCGGATGGCGCGGATCTTGTTCTTGAAGCCCGCCCACTTCCTGCCCAGCGCGCCCTTCTCTTCCCTTCCTTCCAAGAACATCTCGAAATTGGCCCCGAAGTAGCGCCTCCAACTGCGGTAAGGAGCCAGGCTGCGGCGCCGCAAGATGCGGTGATAGGCTCCGGTCAGGCTCTTGTAGCCCAGCTCCCGGAACCAGGCCTCCGGGACCAGGCGGAGATTTTTCGCCGAGGGACGGCGCAGGATCGCCAGCCGGATGCGATCTTTGATGAAGCGATCCATGCGCCGGAAACTCTCGTCGTCGTCGACCACTGGAAAGGCGCGCACCCAAGGCAATTGCCTGAGACCCAGGGTGGCGGCGAGGCCGGTGTTGATGTCGAGGATGATCTTTCGGAGCAAGGCGCGGCGATCCTCGGGGGTCTTGTTCGGATATTCGCGATAGGTCTCCGGGCGGAGCTGTTCATAAGCCCATTGCTTGAACCGCTGGAAGGCCACGTCGCCGATATGGATTTTATCCTCGGCGAAACGGTAACCCAGGTATTCAAAGGGCCTCCCGGGAGGAGTGAGCAGGGTTTTTTTGGGAGAGGAAGAGAGCCCGTGACGCGCCAGGGATTCGCCGATGACCCGCTTTCCCGCCTCGAGCCGTTCCAGGCTCGCGTCGAGCAGTAGGATATCGTCTCCGTAACGCAGGTAATGGAAATCCCCACGGAACATGCGCGCGTCCAAGTCCCGCAGGTAAAAATTCGCGAACACGGTCGAGAGGCTGGAACCGGCGGGGATTCCCCGAATCGGAGAGACCAGGTGGCCTTCGACGAATTTTCTTTGATGGACGAAACCCTCCAGCAGCCGCTCCAGCTCCGGCTCGTCGGGGAAGTTCTCGGCGAATTGGCGCAGCATGAGCCTCGAATCGATGGTGTCGTAATAATCCGAGATGTCGGTCTTGAACACGTGGAGCTTTTGCGGATGCGCCTGCAAAAGCTTCCGCACCCGACGGGCGGCCGCGATGGTCCCGTAGCATTTCCCCTTTCGATAGGAGAAGAGGTTCGGATAATACAGTTTTTCGAAGACATCGGTCAGGCGCAGCGCCATGGCTTTTTGGATGATCTTGTCGCGCAAGGCGACGAGATAGATGTCGCGGAATTTTCCCGCCGTGTCCTTGGGAACCTTACGCAGGATCTGCGGATAGAAAAGCGCGCCGTCGCGCAGTAGGAAATCCCGGCACGCCTTCAGTTGGGGCTCGAGGTCGCGGTCGAAATCGCGGAGATTCGCCCCGTCGATGCCCGAGGAATACTGCTTATAGATGTTCAGGTAAGGATCGTGGTGCTTGTCGTGGATGAGGCCGTAGGCCTCACGAATATTTTCGGGGGAAACGACCTGGTCGAAGAGCTTGCCCAAGACTTCCTTAATAAAGGTGGTAAAGACCGGGATGAAGAAGCTTCCGATTCCCATCCCGGCCTTGGCCTAAAACCGCCGGCAACGTCGCCATCCTGCAAGCGACAAATTGTTTTGGTTGGGGTGGTGTTTTTTACCACCACACCACCTCCCCTGCGCCGCCAAGGCGAAGGGGGATTTTTATGACGACAGAGCCCCATGTCCGCGGGCGGGAATCGCTTCCCGAATGCGCTGCCGCCTGGGTTATTGGACATCATGGACGGGCCAACCACCTGTCTTCGTCCACGTGTTCCAGCGGTCACTTTAGATGGTAATCATTTGAAGGAGGGATGGATACCAAAATCCCACCTATCGTTTTTGGGACAGCGGTAGGTGGGGCGCGACGGTCCGGAAATCCGGGCGGAAGCTATTTTGGCAACCCTGCTATTTATTCGCACCGAAGTCCCGTCCGGAGCCCCTGAATGGCGCTCTCGCGCCTTTCGGCATCCGGGGCTTTCTCCGGTGATCCCAAGCCCCGGGCTGCGCCTCGGCATGGCCGGAGCCTCGCCTTTCACGGCGGCGGGATTCGCCCGATATCATGGGATAATGTCGGGCCCGAATAAACCAGAAGCTTTGCGTCCTCCGATCACTCGGAGTTTGCCTTTTTCAAGCGGAAATCGGCGAACAACCGCCATTTCCACGCCTCGATTCTACCGCCGGGACAGAAGCCTGACAAGACGACAAAGACTTATTTGTCCACTTTCGAAAGGGCCGTCGGGGGCAATTTTTTGAGACCTTCCTCGGCCGCGTTTCTTTGGGACTTGTCCTTGGAATGAACCCGAACCGCCGCGAATAAAATCGCCGCGAGAGTGGGAGCGTCTCCCATCGAAGCGGCGGTGGTCATCAGCTTCGCGGCGGCATCGGGATCCGCCGTCGGGTTGCCGGTGTAACGGATGATTTGATTGAGAGGAAATCGCGTTCCGGGATCCGAGCCGATGGCGGCCCGGTCCAAAGCGGACTTCGCGCGATCCTTCAAATCTCCGGACTCCTTGGCGACGACGTCTTCCAAGGCCTCCTTGAGAGTGATGGCCTTGCCGCCGGTCAAGCGCTGGCGCACCGCGGCCACCAGAGCCAAATCGCGGCCGGCCTCCTTGGAAAGCAGGTCCAGTTTCGTGGGATGGCTGAAAGCAATGTCCCAGGCCTGACCCATCTTTCCCACAAAACCATCCTCTTCCTTGGCCTGCGCGGCGTGGCGCGCGTTGATCGCGTCTTCCCAAGGCTGCAAGGACGCGAGGCTGACGGCGCGAAGTTTGGTGACCTCGATCTCGCGCAAGAAACCGTAGGCATCCGCCAATCCGGGAGGGATTTCTTCTTGAAGAATTTTTTCGGCCTCCTCGGGCTTTTTTTCCGCCACAAGCTTGGCCACTTTCTCCAACTTCTCCTTCAGCAAGGCCTCGCCCTTTTCCTCGTCGCCTTCGCCCAGAAGCGCCAAGCCGCTGCCGCGCACAAGCTCGAATCCGACGACCGCGTCATCCATGCGCCCATCGCTCAAGGCGCTATAGGCATCGAACAGCGGGGCTAGGCGCTTCAGCGCCGGATCCGAATCTCCGCCGGCGAAACGCGAGAGGACGCCGAAAACCGCTTGGACCAAGCGACCCAATTCTTTCGGGATCAATTCCGCGTCTTTGGGATTGAAGGGCGGAAGATCGGCTAATGCCAGGGTCTCCGTCGCGAGGCCCATCAAGCCTTGGTAGAACTTCTCCTTCTCCGCCCTCGATTTGCCGTGCAAACCGCCGACTTTTTTCTCGAGCTCCCGCAATCCTTCGATTTGCTGGTCGGTGCTGCGCGCGAGCAGGAAGGCCCGGTCCATCGACGTCTCGAGGGTGAGCGCCTGCCCCGTTTTCACGAATTCGGCTTGCTGCTCCTTCGGGATTTTCGCGGCCATTTCCTTCATGCGCCCCAGTATGAATTGGTTGACGTTGAGACGCAGGGTATGGGCCTCGATGCTGTCCGGGACGTAGGCCAAATATTCGTTGTAATGGTCGTGGGCCTCGAAGAAGCCCCCCAGCGCATGCTCCGCCTTGGCGAGGCGCAAGGTGATTCTCGCGTCACCGGGATTCGTCTTGTGGGCCCTCACGAAATACCCCAGGGCCTTTTTGTAATCTTCCTTTTTGAAATACTGATCGCCCTTGATGCGAAAACTTTCCGCTCTCCTGGCCTCTTGCGGAGTCACTTCTTGCGAGGGAGGGGACTTTTCCTCCGGCTTGGCGGTAAGGGGATGCGTCGGCACGCGGCCGGTTTTTTTAAGAACGCCTTCGAGAACCCGACTGCCATGGAAAGCGCCCGGCGCCGAAGCCTCGGGAGCTTCCGGTCCAGGAGCCGCCGGACCTTCGGGGACCGGCGGTAAAACGCGAGCGGCGGAGCCACTAGGGGCGCTAGGCGGTGTCATGAGACCTCCATCAGAACATCATTAGTAGTGGAATGGGAACGGTAGGATCCGATCCTAAACGCCCCAATCCCGGATTCAAAAAACGGGCTTGGGGCGAGACCAAATGAAGGGTGTGCGCCCAGATCGGAAAAAATCAGCCAAGACCGAGAGGTCTCGCCCAAGCCAATCGGATAAATATGCAATGAAAGTGCCAGAAATGAATAATATTAAGTGTTTAATATCATTGCATAAATTTAAATTATTTTGGAAACGTCGCGCTATTGAAAAGGGAAAATTGAAGAGATAGTTCACATTATGGGATTTAAAAAAATATCGAAATCACGGAACTATGCCCAATATCAACTCCGATAATAATACACTGGATCATGACCGAGAGGTTTTCGTGAGGTTTTCAGCATTGACTAAGCAAGGCTTGACGGAACTCCTTTCATGATAGAGCATAAATTCCTAGAGGGACCTTTATTGAAAGAGGGAGCGAGCCAATATGAAAATATCCAAGTTCCATTTTATCGCTTTGACCCTAAGTCTTGGCCTTGCCGCATGCAGCGGAGGCGGCCAAAACGGTGGAGCAAATCCCACCAATAACTCCCAGCCAACGACGAGCGGTTCCACTCCCACGACGGGCAATGTCGTCACGCCGGCAGAAAATAAGGATACTCCGGTGGAAGGGGCAAAGACGGTGAGCAAAGGCACCCGCGGCAAGCCCAACCTCGTCGCCAGCACCAAAGAGATGCTGCCTCACCATTTTTATAATGTCGCCGGATTCAAGGTCTGCTCCACCGGGACTGCGGAGAAGGACGTTAATAAGAAGACCCTCTTCGTCAATATCGCCGGTGCTTCCGAAGAATGCGGTAGTGACCCGAAGAAAGAATTTACGATCATCATCCGGATGAGCGTGGTCAAAAGCAAGAGCCTTGCGGTCGCCAAGGGCGGCAAAATCACGCAAGGAGTTGTATTCCCGCAAAAAGACCTGGGCAACGATCGCCTGGTCGCCTTCATCACCGAAGATGTCTCCACCGGCAAGTTCAAGTTTTAAGGGAGGCGCTGTTTTTTCCCATGAGAACCGCGGGGCGCCACGGAACGCCCCGCTTACCCACATTCACCTGGCGGTATCGGATTTGGGCCTGACAAAGGCCCCCTGCGGGTATAGGCCGATACCGTGAAGTCATACCCCGTCTTTTTTGGCGGGGGATTTGATGTAGAGCCCCACTTGCACTGCGTTGTCGCAGTGCTCCACGTGTTCTACGAGATTCACGGGTCGCCGGCAACAGGGCGATCGTTCTCGAGGGAATTTCCGAATAGGGCCAAGATGGGTTCTGGCGGGCCGAAGTGAAAATGGAAAACCTTTTTCGCAAGCTGACCCAAAAGAACCACATCTTGGATTCCTATGCCCAGGTCGCCGAAAAGTACGTCCTCCCCGAAGGCGACTCCTACCGCAAATTCAATCCCGGCATCGACGGCCGCGATCTCAAGGAATTCGAGAAAGACCTCGAGGCGAACCTCGAGGATTGCCGCCGATTTCTTCTCGAGGGAGACCGCGATTTCCTACCCCAAATCCTGAGACAGGTCCCCAAGAGCGATCCCGGGAAATTCCGCGAGATCTACCTACAATCCCTGCGGGATAAGATCCTGCAAAAAGCCATGGCGGAGGCGATTTGGCCCGCCCTGGAAAAGAGGCTTTCGCCCAATCTCTTCTCCTACCGCTTGAGCCCGGTGTACGGGCAAGGCGCGGCGGTCAAGCGCCTAAAAAAATTCCTCGAGGAGAATGCCAACCGCGGGTTCGTCTTCAAAACCGACATCTCCGATTTCACCGAGCACATTCGCCACGACATTTTA
>JAIOPF010000076.1 GCA_021414045.1 Deltaproteobacteria bacterium
GCTGACGGCCGATACGAAATTTTCCGACCGGCGTGAGGATATCGACGTAGAGACGACGGACGTTGAGGCTGCCGCCGCCGCCGGTGACGATGTCGCCCGCCGCGGGACCGGTGACGCCGAAGGCGCCCGCGCCGCCCGGCAGGATGATGGTGCCGGTGATGGGGTTGAAGACGGTCAGTTGTTCGACGTCGTTGGTGCCGAAGATGACGTCATCGAGCATGTCGATCTGCGAGTGTATCGAGATGTTGTCGTTGATCTTGAGGACGGGCTCGATGCGGAAGCGCTGCTGGCCGAACAAAATATTGCCGAAGCGGTCGTTGCCGAGCTGCTTGCCTTGGGCGATGTTGGAGGGCTTCTGCGTGTCGAGATCCAAGGACCAATCGAGGAACAGTCGGTAGTAACCGTGGGCGGAGAAGCTGAGCGCGTGGGCGGAGCCGCTGAAACAGCAGGCGATGACCAAGGCCGCTAGGAAGGCCGATAAACGGGTGCTGACACGTTTCATGAAGATTTTCTCCCTTCAAAAACAGGCTGCATTAGCGCGCTGACACCGAAGGCCCTTCGGTGAAGAATAGCGGCGCGAGTAAAAATTCGATCTCTTGGAGTGTTTTTGAGAAAAAGCTTAGGCGTTTCAATGCTTTAGCCTCCTCCCTCGTCCGGGCGCGACTCTAGCACTTCGGTAAAAAAGGTCAAAATAAAAATACAGTATTTATAGGGTTTTAGGGCTTCCGAGGGCAAATGAAGACCAAAAAGCAATTCTTAGGGAATGATGTATACCGACTGACTCAATTTTTCGGAACAATTGTTCTGTGCTTTGATGACGACAAGGTAATAACCGGAAGCCGGGTGCATGACTGGGCCATAGGAATTATTGGGTGTGGTAGTTGTTGAGATGTGAGTCATGAAATTAGGGTTTCCTTGATCGTTCAAGTAATTGACGTTGAGTAGGTTTGTCTCGACTCTATATCCCGTGGCGCCGGCCACTGCTTGCCATTGGTAAGTAAATCCATTGTTATATGCGACTGCGGAAGCGGCGGAATGGACTTCGGGGACCATCAGGTTCGGCTCTGAAGTCAAAGGGGTGCAGTTGGGTGTCTTTGGATCAGAGGTGGAATTATCGGAATCTTTTTTTGCTTTCTCCGGTCCAGGAGCGACCAAATGCGCTTTGCTATAGGCTCCTGTGATAACGTTCTTCGGGCCCAAGACATGTATTTGTATTTGGTATTCCGATTCAGGATCGACTGGAACCCAAGCTTCCTGAGTCCCGGGAGGAATCAATTGGGATCTGGCGGAGATATCGGCTGGAACGGGACCCGGAACTATTACGCTGTTGACCAGTCCTTTTTCAGAAAACAGCAAGAAGCCGTAGGGGGAGGGGACTTCATTCCAACTGACTTTGGCGAAATATTTATTATCCGAAAAGAGGAAACCTGCTGGAACGCCGTTTGTGTCCGGACTCCAAAAGACGGGGGTGTCGATTTTGGGTTGGTAGAAACTGGGTGCCGAGAACTCGCCTTGCCAATTTTCCGGTCCGATGGCAGCCACCCTCCAATAATAGCCTTGGGCATTCCAAGAGACCTCGTTTTCAGAGGTCGAAGTTCCCTGAATTTGCTGGTCCACTAGGGTTTTACCTCCGACATCCTGTATCACGAAACGATACGAAGTTACCCCAGTCACAGGAGTCCATTCAAAAGTCAGGGCCGCGCCCAAAGTCACTGGAGAAACGGGCTTCAGGAGCTTCGGTGGGGAAGGTGGTTTCATTCCGTAGCAGTGAACGTCCGACGGTTTCCCCGCTTGATTCTCGGGTCCGAAAGAGGTCACGCTCCAGCAGTAGCCCTTAGGACTTTGGGCTGCATTGGCGACTGACAGTTCCGGGATTTGTACCGTGTCTGGGGTTCCGGTAGCCGTTCCGGGTTTCATTCCGATATTCTCGTACCAGAAGACTTGATAACTGGAGGCGCCTTTCACGCCGCTCCATTGGAATTTTACGGGAGATTGGAATAATGGCAGGGCATCTTTCTCTATGGGGTAGAGCAATTTTGCCTGGCTCAAGTTTGGGTCAACATAAAACAGTGTTTCTTGGGAAATCCACCCCGCGTTCTTTTTTCCTGGGACCCCCCCGAGCGGTTTCAAGCGCCAGTAATAGGGCTTTTCGTTTGGAGCCATGCTTATCTTTAATTGAGTTGTTTCACCGCTTTCGACTTCGTGCGAGGCATAATTGGAGAACTCTTTATCGCCTCCAATTTGAACCTCATAACCAGTTGCACCTTCCACCTTCTCCCAGCTGAACTCGACTGCGAAAGGGGAGACCTTGTCCCCGGTTGCGGGGCTGAGCGTCTTGGGCAGATCCGAGACTGTGGTGAAAGTGTTCACTCGACCCCATTTGACCAGGGCAAGCGTTGCGTTGGGAGGGAAAGAAAGCGTTTCTTTCTTGATGGGTCCCGCTTTGCTTTGAAAGAGTCCAGCCCATCCGGAGAAATTTCCAGTCTTCGACTCGCTTGGCTGTTCCTGAGATTTTTCCGTAGGGCTTTCTCCAGGGCTCAGAATACGCACTCTCCAATAATACTGGGTGAACGGTTTTAAGTCGAAGCGGTCCGTGCAAAACGGGACGCCGTCTTCATCTTTCTCCGTTTCGTCCGGCAAGCAATTTTGACTCGTGGTGGATTCCTTGGAGAATTGGGGGTCCGAGGAAACCTGGATTTCCCATCCGTTTTCACTGGGTTTTCTGCTCCATTTTAGGATCGCGGACTTAGGGTTAACGAAGGGGTAACCTTCCGCCGGTTTGTAGATTCTGTCCTCAAAGCGTGATCCGATGCCTACGGCATAAAATGCGTCGGTTACGGTCTGGACTTCTGGAGATTTCTTTCCGAAGAGTTCCTTGGCCAGTGAAATCGTGGCATCGCGCGCGTCGCTGTAGGTGGCCGTCGAAGGTAGAGTCGTCATGACTCGGAAGGCCAATTCTTCGGCCTTTTTCATCGACTGGGAGGAATCTTGAGCTAGTGGGGATACGTCATATTCACTTCCCAAATCGTTGATTCCCATCTTCCCGTTGACCATGATGTACCAAGCGTGGCTCACAACCTGCGAATTGCAATGCATGCCGCATCCGTCTTCGGCCAAGAGCGGATCGCAGAGGTATTCGTCCACTCCTCCGCAAGTTTTGCAGGGTTTCGTCGGGTTGACGGAAAACTTGCCGTGATACGTGTCGGGGCAAGCGAATTGCTTGGGATTGGCCAGATTCCGAAGGTAGCTCAATTTCCACGGGGGGTATTCCGAATTTTTTCCTAAGGTTTCTTGGGTGATAAGCGCCGCAAAGATGTCCGCGAAGGCTTCTCCCAAGGCACCCGATTCTCCCTGGTTCCCCAAGTGAGACGTATAATGGATAACGGCGTGGGTTAATTCATGGATTACTGTGTCGATGTAGGTTTTGTAGTTCGCTAAGTTTGGATTTCCTCCCCTGGATCCAACGCGAAATACGAAGCAGGCGCCCAGTGGACAAGGGGAAAAATGTGCGCTTGGCGAGGAAGAATTTTGACCAACAGCGAACGAATGGGCCAAGATAAAAATTAATTTATTTTCCCCAGACCCGTCAACGCCCTTCCAGTTGAACCGTTTCGAAAACCAGGATGTTGCCGTTTGAGAAGCGTAGGCAAGGTCAAACAGGGGTCCTGTTAAAGTTGGTCTATCGTTTAAACTATAGGATAATTTTTTTATCGAGATTTTCGTGTCGTCGTTTTCCTGTTGTAATACCGAAATCTCGACGGGGCACGACGTTGTCTTGCAGATCGGCAGGTAAACTTCGTCGTCGAGAAGTTTGGAACAAGCCGTTTTTGCGTTTTTATACGACGGAAAGACCTCAACTGCGTCTTTGAGACAAGCGGCGTCCGATGTTTCACCCATCTCACCAATCAAATTAAAGTTTACATCACCAGTCCCGACGAGATCGTAGTCGAGTGAAAAGACTGCGATCACTTCTCCCGATTGGGCGTCTATTTCGACCTGCTGATAACTCCCCAACTCGATGGGAATTCGAAATTTCCATGCTAGTCGAGCATTTTGTGCTTGAAGGTTCTGGTGTTTGAAGGTGACGATCAATTCTCCCTTTATAGGCTCTTGTGAGTCATCCTCTATTTCGGGGATCGCAATATTCGAGAGGTTTGCCTGCGAAAGATTCGCGGAAAGTTCGGAAAAGTTATGAGGGGCCGTCGCGATTAAGGGAGGATGTAACCCTTCCTCGGTGTTTTTTGAGGCCCCCTGGGAATTGAGTGCTTTTTGGTAAGCCTGGGTTTCAGTGAGCGCTGGTTTTGTATCTAGTTCAATTCCGGGAATAAAACGGCCTTGTACCGAGACGACGCTTCGATTGTCGTCCTCACCAGATTCACGAAGAACCATTTCTCCGCCGATGACCGGTACCAGGCCCCCATTTCCTCCTTGAAAGCTCTGTTGGTAGCGGTAGCTGGTGCTAGAGACAGGGGCTTTACTGGGACTGGGCAGTTCGATTTTTCCGGATTCTATCATTGAATCCTGAAAGCCTTCCGGACCCTTTTGGCGAATCCCGTAGTCGTTAGCGTATTTCGCGAAAAAAACCTCTCGTTTGACGTCCGTTCCTGGTTTGAGCTCCACGCTACGCAGGTTTCCAGACTCATAGCGGATGGATTCGGAATCCCTCTCGATTTTCGGGCCCTGGGGTGATGCAGCATAAGCATTCCCATCGATTGGCTCCCTATAACCAAGTTCCGCAGAGAGGGCGGGATTATATCGAATGACGCTTTGTTTGAGAGTGGAGAATAAGTCCGCAGTGGGAGCAGAGTTTCCGGTCAATTTGGCATGACTGTTTCCAGGCAGTGAATTCAGGAAAAGTAAGGCGAGAACGATTGAGAATCGGAAAGTTTTTGGAAGTATGACTATATAATAAAAACAGCTAGATTCCTCTTCCCCATTTCTAAGGGAACCAACGCCAAGATGTCGATTTTTCATGTGGTTATTGCCCATTTTTGGCGGATCCCCCACAAATCCAATCTGTACTTATAGCAAGTTCGATGCCGTAGCGGCAAAAAACTAAAAAAAAATCAGTGATTGTTATTCTTCATGTTTTTTTAGAGTCCCTGCCATGGCTTGTTATCAAAATGAAAAATTTATCAAAAAGAGAGAGAAGAGGACAAAAAAAAGCCCCGTCGGTGGGAACCAACGAGGCTTCTTGAAATTAGAGTATAGGGACTCGGCTTACATCATGCCGCCCATGCCACCCATGCCGCCGCCATGTCCGCCGCCGGGCATTTCTTTCTTATCTTCCGGCTTGTCCGCGATCAGGGCTTCGGTGGTGATCATGAGGGCCGCGATCGAGGCGGCGTTCTGCAGGGCGGAACGCGTGACCTTGGTCGGGTCGATGATACCGGCCGCGATGAGGTCTTCATACTCCTCGGTCGCCGCGTTGAATCCGAAGGACGTCTTGCCGGCCTTGATCTTGTCGATCACGACCGCGCCTTCGACTCCCGCGTTCTCGGCGATTTGACGGCAGGGCTCTTCGAGGGCGCGCCGGACGATGTTCACGCCGGATTGCTCTTCGGAAGATCCCTTCACCTTGTCCAAGGCTGGGATGCAGCGGATGAGGGCCACACCGCCGCCAGGGACGATGCCTTCCTCGACGGCCGCACGGGTCGCGTGCAGGGCGTCTTCGACGCGGGCCTTCTTTTCCTTCATCTCGACTTCGGTGGCCGCTCCGACGTTGATCACGGCGACGCCGCCGACCAACTTCGCGAGACGCTCTTGGAGCTTCTCTTTGTCGTAGTCCGACGAAGTCTCTTCGACTTGCGCGCGGATCTGCTTCACGCGGGCCTCGATGTCGGCTTTCTTGCCGGCGCCGTCGACGATGGTGGAGTTGTCCTTGTCGATGACGATGCGCTTGGCTTTGCCCAAGTCGTTCAAGGTCACGGCTTCGAGCTTCAGACCAAGCTCTTCAGCCAGACATTTGCCGCCGGTGAGGGTGGCGATGTCTTCGAGCATGGCCTTGCGGCGATCGCCGAAGCCCGGGGCCTTGACGGCCGCGACTTGGAGGGTGCCGCGCAGCTTGTTGACGACCAGGGTCGCGAGGGCTTCGCCTTCGACTTCTTCGGCGATGATCACCAGGGGACGACCCAGCTTGGCGACCTGCTCGAGGACGGGAAGGAGTTCCTTCATGGAGCTGATCTTCTTCTCGTGGATCAGGATGTAAGGATTCTCGAGAACCGCTTCCATGCGCTCGGGATCGGTCACGAAGTAGGGGGAGAGATAACCGCGGTCGAACTGCATGCCTTCGACGACGTCGAGGGTGGTTTCCATTCCCTTGGCTTCTTCGACCGTGATGACGCCTTCTTTGCCGACCTTGTCCATCGCCTCGGCGATGATGCCGCCGATGGTGGTGTCATTGTTGGCCGAGATGGTGCCGACTTGGGCGATCTCTTTGCGGTCCTTGGTGGATTTGCTGAGCTTCTTGAGCTCTTCGACGCAAACCGCGACGGCCTTCTCGATGCCGCGCTTCAGCGCCATCGGATCCAGGCCGGCCGCCACCATCTTCGCGCCTTCGCGGAAGATCGATTGGGCCAACACGGTCGCGGTGGTGGTGCCGTCGCCGGCGACGTCGCTGGTCTTGCTCGCGACTTCCTTCACCATCTGGGCGCCCATGTTCTCGAACTTGTCTTCGAGCTCGATCTCTTTTGCGACCGAGACGCCGTCCTTGGTGATGGTGGGGGATCCGAAGGATTTCTCCAGGACCACGTTGCGGCCCTTGGGACCGAGGGTGACTTTCACCGCGTCGGCGAGGGTGTTCACGCCGGCGAGGATCTTGTTTCTTGCTTGTTCGTCAAAAACGATAATTTTAGCCATATAATATAAGCTCCTTAAAAGTTTGAGATCCGATTAGGAGAGAACGACGGCTTGCACGTCGCTCTCTTGCAGGATCAGGTAGTCTTCGTTGTCGATCTTGATTTCTGTTCCGGAATATTTGCTGAACAGGACCTTGTCGCCGACTTTCACTTCGACGGGGATGGTCTTGCCGCTCTCGTCCACACGGCCGCTGCCGACCGCAACGACTTCGGCTTCTTGGGGCTTTTCCTTGGCCGAATCCGGGATGATGATGCCACCTTTGGTCTTTTCGATCTCTTCCAGGCGCCGCACGATAATGCGATCCCGAAGGGGACGAATGTTGAGCTTTTTCGCCATTGTCTTTCCTCCTAAATGGTAACTTGTTGTATTAATTAAGTTTTACGTTAATTCTGCATTTTAGCAGTCGAACAGGGTGACTGCTAAGGTCGCCGTTTCATATATGGTCTGTGGATAAAGTGTCAAGGGAGGGGGGAGAGATAAATGCAGAAAACCTTAAAAGCGCTTCTTTAGGGCCTCTTCTTCGTAATATTTCCGGTACAGAATGTCCCATTCTCGGCTACCTTCTTGGATTCCCTTCTTTTGGGAGGAGATTTTTTGGCGGGCGAGGTCGTCAATCTGGTCGTCGGTGCGGAGGTAATCAGTGACGGTCTTTCGGATGCAGCGCAGGGCTTCTTCGTCATTGGGATAGTCGACCAGGTCGTCGTCGTAGATTCCGTCCCAGATCAGATGGCAAATATGCGAGATGCGGTCGTCGGAGAGTTTCATTTAAAGCACGATCTTTCGTTCGGTAGCCAATTGCTTCTTGATCTTATTTAAAAGCTCTTGCTGGTTCGCCCCGGGCGGCAATTGGGAGCGGTATTTTTCCATGAGATTCTTGGCGTCTTCGTCCAGTCGGTCTTCCGCGGCGAGGTCGTCGAAAATGGCCTTATGAATGCGGTCGAGGACGGCGGTGCGGGGGGCCTTCAGCTTGACCAACTTCTGGTCCTCCAAGGCCTTCAGGACTTTTTCGGTGATCTTTTGGATTTGGTCTTTTTTAAGCCGCATAGATATTCTTACTTACTCCGCAAATTCTGCGAATTTGCTGCGCAGGTTGGCAAAGCCAACCTTTGCCCTTATACTCCGCAAATTCTGCAATTTGCTGCGCGGACTGGCTAAGCCAGTCTTTGCCTGATATAGCGCTAAAACGAAGGGGAGACAATCATGATCATTGTGATGAGAACCGATGCCACCCAGGACCAAATGCAGGAGGTCGTCCGGCATATTGAAAAGATGGGGTTCAAGGCCCATGTGATCCACGGCGAAGACCGAAACGTCATCGGCGCCATCGGACACGAAAAGAAGAAGCAAGATTTGATGGTTCTGACCGCTTTAGTCGGCGTCGAGGCGGTGATTCCCATCTCGAAACCCTACAAGCTGGCCAGCCTCGAACTGCGACACCAACCCTCGGTGGTGAAAATCGCGCCGGGAGTGGAAGCCGGCCCGAACCGTTTCCTCGTCATGGCCGGACCTTGCAGCGTGGAGAGCGAGGCGCAGATCGTGAAGACGGCGAAGGCCGTGCAACAGGCCGGAGCCCAAGTGCTGCGCGGCGGCGCCTACAAGCCACGGACCTCGCCCTATGATTTTCAGGGATTGGCGGAAGAGGGCTTGAGGCTCTTGGAGATCGCCAAGGCCGAGACGGGATTGCCCCTGGTCACCGAAGTCCTGAGTCAGCGCGACGTCGAGCGGGTGGAGCGGTCCGCCGATGTGCTGCAAGTCGGGGCGCGCAATGTGCAAAATTTCGCCTTGCTCAAGGAGCTGGGGCAAGTGAAAAAGCCGGTGCTGCTCAAGCGGGGCATGTCGACGACGATCAAAGAGTGGTTGATGAGCGCCGAGTACATCCTCTCGGAGGGCAATCCCGACGTCATCCTCTGCGAGCGCGGCATTCGCACCTTCGAGACGGCTACCCGCAATACCCTGGACCTGAGCGCGGTTCCCGTGTTGCGAGAGCTGACGCACTTGCCGGTGATCGTGGATCCCTCGCATGGAACGGGCGTTAGGAATTACGTCCCGCCCATGGCCATGGCCGGCGTCGCCGTCGGAGCGGACGGACTGATGATCGAGGTGCACCCGACGCCGGAAAAGGCCTGGAGCGACGGAGCCCAGTCGCTGACGCTGGAAATGTTCGCCGAAATGATGGAGAAGCTGAAACCCTTGATCGCAATGATGAATCGAAGCCTATAACCATGACTACCTTGAGCAACCTCACCGTCTTGTCCCTCGAAAGCCGGATGGCCGCGCCGATGCAGAAGCTCATCGAAAAGCTCGGCGGTCGCGCGATGGTGGCCCCCTCTCTGAAAGAAGTGCCTCTCGCGGACAACGCGGAGGCCCTCGACTTTTTCGCCCAGCTCGAGGCGGGAAAATTCGACCTGGTGGTCTTGATGACGGGCGTGGGTTTGCGGACCTTGCTCAAGGTCTTGGAAGAAAAATTTCCGAAAGAGCGGGTGGCTCAGGCCTTCGGACGCGCCAAGGTCGTGGTGCGCGGGCCCAAGCCGACGGCGGTTTGCAAGATGAACGGGATTCCCATCGCCGTGACGGTGCCTCCGCCCAACACCTGGCAGGAGATCCTCCAGATCTTGACGCAAGAGCATCTCTTGCAAGGCAAGCGAGTCGCGGTCTTGGAGTACGGAATTTCGAACCTGCCTTTCCTCGACGAGTTGAAATCCCGTGGCGCCGAAGTTTGCCCCGTGCGCGTTTACGCTTGGGCCTTGCCCGACGACACCGCGCCCTTGCGCCAGGCTGTCGATGCGATCCTTGCCGGGCAAGTGGACGTGATGCTGGTGACCAGCGCCGTGCAGATCGACCATCTGCTCAAGATGGTCGGCGGGGTTCGCGAAGAATTGGCCCTGCGCCGCGCCTTGCAGCGCGTTGCGGTCTTTTCGATAGGCCCCACGACGAGCGCCCACCTTCGCGAGCGACAAATTTTCCCCGACGCCGAGGCTTTCCCGAACAAGTTGGAAAATTTGGTCGAGCTGGCCGCGCAATCCGGAGCCAAGATCGTTGAAGGCAAGCGCCGTCTGACGGAAGAGAACTGGGTGCGCATCGCCGTCTCCGAACAGAAAAAAATTCCCGTCGCCGATAGCGATGCGCCCATGCTCCGCGCCTGCCGCCGCGAAAAAAACGACCGTATCCCCATCTGGTTGATGCGCCAGGCGGGACGCTACATGCAAGAGTACCAACTGGTTCGACAGGGCGTCGATTTCCTCACGCTTTGTAAGACCCCCGACTTGGCCGCCCAGGCCACCCTCGATGCCATCGAACGCCTGGGCGTGGATGCCGCGATTATTTTTTCGGACATCCTCATGATCGTCGAGCCCATGGGATTGCCGCTGGAATTTCGCGAGAGCGTCGGGCCGCTCATCTCCGCGCCGATTCGGTCGGTGGAAGATATTCAATCGCTTCGTCCCGTGCAGCCGGAAGAATCCATGGGTTTCGTCTTGGAGGCCATCCGCAAGGTTCGCCGCGAGATGCATTCGCGCATTCCTCTGATCGGTTTCGCGGGGGCGCCTTTCACCATCGCGGCCTACATGATCGAGGGCAAGGGATCCCGCAACTACATCCCGACCAAGACCCTGATGCACGAGGAGACGAAGGCCTGGCACGAGTTGATGGAAAAGATCACGACGGCGACGGTGAGTTATTTGAAGGCGCAGGTCGTGGCCGGTTGCCAGATTCTTCAGCTCTTTGACAGTTGGGTGGGCTGCCTCTCTCCGGATGATTACCGGGATTTCGTTCTGCCCCATATGCGGCGGCTTTTTTCCGAATTACCGAAAAACATCCCCTCGGTGCATTTTGGCACCGGAACCGCCACGCTACTATCCTTGCAAAAAGCGGCGGGCGGCGACGTAATCGGGCTTGACTGGCGCCAAGATATCGCCAAGACATGGGAAGGGCTCGGAGATGTCGCCATTCAGGGGAATTTGGATCCGGTGATTCTCTTTTCCAGGCCCGAGGTCATCCGCGCCGAGGCGAAGAAAATCCTAGATGCCGTCGGCTCAAAGCCGGGATTTATTTTTAACTTGGGGCACGGCATCTTGCCCGAAACACCCGTCGATCACGTCTTGGACTTGGTGGAATATGTCCACCGTTGGCGGCCGGGTTGAATATTTTCATGACCATGCAAAGGGAGACACACGTGCCTAAAAATTTCAAAAGCATCCTTATCGCCGCAACGCTGCTCGCGGTCACGGCCTGCCATTCCAAGCAAGCCCCCGCTCCGCAAGATACGGAGAAGGCCGCGGCTCCCTCGGCTCCTGTCGCCGCCCCCGCGGCGCCGGAAGCTCCGCCTCCCGCTCCTCCGGCGGCGCCCAAGGCCGCGACCATGGACGGCAGCTGGACGGGAAACAGCGGAGAGGATTTGCCGCTCAATTTCACCGTCAAGGGGGACCAAGTCTCCCAGGTCAATGCGAGCTATAAGCAACACCAAAACGGGTGTTCGTCCTTCGCGAGTTTCTCCAGCAAGGAGACCGCCACCCTCAACGGAAAGAGTTTCACCGTTCATGGCACGAACGATATGAACAACGACCATATCGAGTTCTCGTTAAGCGGTAGCTTCACCTCCGACAAGGAGGCTTCGGGCACGATTCACTGGACGGGTAAATCCAACATGTGCGGGCCTGTCGATGTGCAGGCCAAGTGGACGGCGAAGAAGGATTCCGATTCGGGGGATTCTCCGGACTCGGTGGATGAAAATTAAAGAACGGAATCTTTCAGCAAGGGGCTCAAGCGGTTGAAGAGTCTGATCCCGTAAAGCAGGTAGCCCAACGCCGCTCCCAGCTGGAAGAAAACGAAGATCAAGTGCCCGCCCTTCTGGAGGAAGAATTCCGGGCGCAGGTCAAGGGCCACGACGGCGATGAGATTGAAAACTAGGGTTGCGGGCATCAAAAAACGGATATTCGCGAGCTGATCCTTGGCGACGGCGGCGTAAAGTTTCTTCGCGGCCGGACCCCGATCCTCCCCGGCCCGCTTCCGGATCATCCGCAAATCCCAGATAAACAAGAGCCAGATCAAGACGCTGTAGGCGGCGCTGATCGAGAACCAAGCTAGGGGGTTCCCGACTTCCGTGAAGGCCACCGCTTCCAACAGCGTGCAGGCGATGTAGAAAAAATTGTGTCCGAACTCGAGGGGCCAGCGAATCACCGTCAGCGTGTGAATGATAGAGCGAGACCAGAAGAGGAAGATGATCACGAGTCCCGTCGCGATGTAAGGCCAGTATTCGTATTGCCTGTTTAAGATGAGCCCGCGGGAATTTTC
>JAIOPF010000048.1 GCA_021414045.1 Deltaproteobacteria bacterium
AAGGCATTCCCCCGATGCCCCCAGCCCCGACTGGAATCCGCCCGACGCGCGAGCGACTCCAGGGCGACATCCCGCATCGCGTCGAAAATGCCGACCTTCCTCGCGGCGAGCTCGGAGTCCGGCGATTTCCGCGAGGGAAATCCGCCCGTCCTTTTTAATTCCAACTGTCCCATCAACCTCAAGGCGGCGAGCGGATCGGGTTCGGACTTGGGCCACAACTCGGGCAATAGATCTTGGAGAAAACCCTCGGCTTCCGCAAAACTTGGGGATTTTTTTCGATTGAGCATCCTGACCCAGGTCGCAGAATCCTTCCCCGGATTCTGTGGGTCCGCCTCCCAGACCCTCTCGTGGGACTTGAGAGCCCTCGTGGCAGCGTCCAAGAGGAACTTCTCATGCAGGAAGACCCTGCCGTTACTTGCATCGGAATCCTCATCCACCGCCAACACCAAGTGCAGTTCCAGCGAATCACCGCGCGCAATCAGGTAATAGCGATTTTCGGGATCGCCCGACTTGATTTTCCAGGTCGGTTGCCAACGCCGTGCCGCATCGGCCGCGCGGTGCAAGTAATCCGCCTGGCGATAGAGGGCCGCGGTGAAGGCCTCGCGCGCGCCAGCCACATCCGGAAGCAGTCCGCGGGAATAGGTCTCCGCCACGCCCAGAGCGAAGGTTTGAACGAAAGGATCCGTCGCCGACCAAGCGCGCTTCTGGATTTCGCGACGGTAGAGATCGAGATAATTTCGCCACTTCTCCCCCGCCCCTTCGGAGGCGCGTAATTCCCGCGTGAAGTCCTTCAGTAGACGCTCGCTCGCGTCGAAGACGAAGCGATCCCGCAGATAAAGTCGCCCGTCGGCGGCGTCAAGATTGTCGTCCAAGGGATAAATCCAGGCCACTTCGCGGTCGCCGTTCGGCAGCGTCTGAACCTCGGTATGCGCCTCAGGATCCTTCCCGCTCAGGCGCAAAGGTTCAGACCCGCGAAGGTCAAGCTCCACGAGCGGCGCAAAGAAATCCGTATGGTCCCGGAGTAATGCCCGAGCTTCGGGCGAAAACCGGAATGATACCGTGTTGCCCACGGTGAGCCCCCAAGCCGGCAAGCGGACACAGGCCCGTCTTGCCTTGTGATCTATCGGTCGAGCCCTCGACCGATGCGAAATGCTTTCGCCGGTTTCTCAAATAAGAAAATTAGGTAGGAAGGAAATTGAGCCCCGGACATGGGACTTATCGCGGGCGTGAGGCAAAAGTTGCCGCACCTTCAATATCAAGGGATCCGAGCGGGAATAAATATGTAACTATATAAAATTATTAAGAAATAGACGTGAGATGATCAATCTTGAAAAAAGGCAAAAACACCCAGCGACGCGGCGGCGAGAGCTTTTGGCGGCGTTCGGTGTGAAGTTCGGTCCACTCCACAGTCAATCCCGCCTCCGACTGTTCTAGGATAGTGCCGAGGATTCGACTGACCGCCTCTTCGCGAGATTTATGCGCGCCGTCCCCCTCGGCCACTTCGATCAGAATGGGGGTGTTGAGCTTGATTTCGACTTTGTTGCCTTTCATAAAACGACATCCTTTATAAAAATTCGGATCCTACACTCGGGCATGGGGATCGAAAAGTTTCTCGTGTTCGTCGAGGGCGAAGCGATCGGTCATCCCGGCCACGTAATCGCAAATCGCCCGCATGGGATCGTCGCTTCCCGCACGCTCGAAAACCCAGGGAGGCAGGATTTTCGGATTGTGGGTGTAGGCGCGGAAGAGATCCCGCAGGATCCGCTCCGCCTTGTCGGCCATGCGCTCCACACGGTAGTGCCGATACAGATTTTTGAAAAGGAACTTCTTCAAGTCGGCATTTTTCACGCGCAGCGCCTCGCTGTACCCGACCAATTGCCGAGGGGCCTTGCGGACATCGTCGATATCCTTGACCCGGAGATTCTCGATGGAAGCCATGGTGTGCTCGACCAAGTCGGTGACCAGACGGTTGATGAGACGGCGTATCGTCTCATGCACCTTCAGCTTGAGGCGCGCCTCGGGCAGCTCCGCGTCGACGAGCTCGAAGAGCTCTTGCCAGACCTCCACCTCGCGCAGTTGATCCAGGGTGATCATGCCGCTGCGCAAGCCGTCGTCGAGGTCGTGGTTGTTGTAGGCGATCTCGTCGCTCAAGTTGGCGATCTGCGCCTCGAGGCTGGGCTGTCCCTCGCGGTGAAAACCTCGGCCGTCGGGCAAGTCGTAATCCGTGAAATGCTTCGAAATCCCCTCGAGCACCTCGAAACTGAGGTTGAGTCCGGGATAATTCGGATAGCGATCCTCGAGCACGGTCACGATGCGCAGCGATTGGCGGTTATGCTCGAAACCGCCCTTGTCCTTCATCAACTCGTTCATCACGTCCTGGCCCGAATGCCCGAAGGGCGGATGGCCCAAGTCGTGGGCGAGGCAAATCCCCTCGGCCAAATCCTCGTTGAGCCGGAGCATCCGAGCGATGCTGCGGGAGATTTGCGCGACTTCCAATGAGTGCGTCAAACGGGTGCGGTAATGGTCGCCTTCGTGATTGACGAAGACCTGGGTCTTGTACTCGAGGCGCCGAAAGGCCTTGCTGTGCACGATACGGTCGCGGTCGCGCTGGAACCTCGTCCGGTAGGGATGTTCTTCCTGCGGATATTCACGGCCCATCGACCGGGAATTGAGACTGGCGTAGGGCGCGAGATTCTTTTCCTCGATGGCTTCCAATTCTTGACGCGTTTGCAGGGGCATCGTTCACCTCCCTAAAGTAATCCTAACATGGGATGGACCTGGGGAATCACCCGGACGTCCGCCAAGCGCTGCTTGGAAAAATCATAAAGCTCGCGAAGCCTAGCCTCCGGGATGGTCTCTCCCACTTCGCGGGCGGGCGTCACGGGCTGCAGGATAAAAGGAATCCCCGGCGCCTCCCGTTCGACAATGGCGATGGCCTCTCTCAGCTCGTCCAGGTCGGTGGGTTTTGAGACGACGACCTTCACGTAGACCTGTTTTTGACGGGCGATCCGGAGGAATTCGGCGTGTTCGTTCCAATAGGATCTCATCCCGGTGACCGAGGGAAGCTTCATGTCCATGCTGACGATGTCGATGGAAGCGATGACCTTGGCCAGGGCCGCGGGGAAAACGCCGCTGGTCTCGAGCAGTACCGGATCTCCCCAGGCCAAGTCCGGCAGCCAAGCCGCAAGGAAATCCGCCTGCTGCAAGGGTTCGCCGCCGGTAATGCTCAAGATTTGCCCGGAAAAAGGCTGCAACAAGCGCGTCAAAAACTCCCCATCGACGGGATTGGGATAAGATTGAAACCGCGCGCTTTGCGGCGGCGTTTCGACCCGGAAATCGGCGTGCTTTTCGAAGGAAGCGGGCGTGTCGCAAAACTTGCAGGAAAGCGCGCAGTCCTGGAAACGCAAGAAGGCCATGGGCTCGCCGAGATGGGGGCCTTCGCCTTGGAAACTGGAAAAGATTTCGATGAGGTTCGTTGGCATCGTCGTTTTTCTAAGGAACCGGGCGGACCTTCCAGGTCGCCGCCAGGGCGCCTTGGTATTCCTCGCGGAATTTCTCCAAGCAGATCTTACCGAAGCCCACCGCGTCAATCCCTAATTGACCCAAGCCTATCGCCGGCACCGGCGCCCCTTCTCCCGTGACGTTGAGGCCCAGATGGATCAAGCTGGAAACCGGAGATGCCGTGGCGATGGAGACGCTCAGTTTCTTGCCACCGATATAGAGGTCGTCTCCCTTACGAAGGACATCGGCGACCCCACCGCGACGCAATTCCTCGCCGACGGCGGCCACCATCAGGCGCTGAAAAGCCACGGCCGCCCTCAAGTCGAAGGTGAAGCTTTCCCACAAATAATGCAGCATTTGGCGGCTAAAGATGGGATCGTTACGGCGGACGTCTTCCAGATCCACCATGGAATCGAGCTTCACCTCGCAGGGTCCGATAAAGGCGACGCAGCTGTCTCCAAGCAAACCGAAGTTCTTAAAGGCAAAATGGCTGGAAAGCTGGCTTCCGTCGTATCCCAGGGTTTTTTCGGAAAATAAGGTCTGCATGGTCAGCTCCCGAATCGGTCCTGAAGCTGGGGCCAGATGCCGGCGTTTTGGTAGGCGCGCATCGAGCGCAGGCAGGACTCACAATTCCCGCAGGGACGCTTCTTGCCGCGATAGCAGCTGTAGATTTCATCGAAGGGAACGTCGAGTTCCATGCCCAGCTTGACGATCTGGGTCTTGTTGAGACCCAAGGTGGGCGCGCTCACGCGGATCTTCCCCATCGTGGATAGCTCGAAGAAACGGTCGGCCCGGTCGACGAAGTTGGCGCTGTTATCCGGAAAGGTCGCGGCCTCTTCCGCGTTGAACCCGACGATGATCTCCGAGAAACCCTCGCCCTCGGCGACGCAGGCGGCGATGTTCAAGAACAGTCCATTTCGGTTGGGCACCCAAACGTCTTGGGCGCTCTTCTCGGTCTCGGTTCGGTCGTCGAGCTTGGCCATCTTGATTTGGGGAATGACCTTGTCGTTCATGACGAGGGCGGTCTTGGTGACTTTCTCGAGGAAGGGCAATGGGATGACGCGGCATTCGGCCCGAAGTCGTTTCGCGATCTTCTTGGCCGCGTCCATTTCTTGCTTCGCGGCGTGCTGGCCGTAATCGAAGACGAGGGCGATCCCCACCTTCCCCTGCTTGCGGGCGGCGAAAGCGGCGACGGTGGAATCCAAACCACCGGAGAGCAATGCGACATAGGATGTTGCCATAGACTTATTCCGAATAACTGGCGGCGCAATCGTCGGTTTCCCAAACGGTGACCTTGCGAACCCGCGCGATGGGATGCTGGATCCGCCCCTGCATCTTCTTGAAGAGCCAGAAGGCGACGACTTCCGCCGAGGGATTCCGTCCTTCGAGCTTCAAATTTTCGTTAAGGTAAGTGTAGTCGATTTCCTTCAGAAAGGCCTGAAGCTCTTTCTTGACCTCGAGGAAGTCGATCAAGACCTCGATCTTGTCCAAATCCTTGCCGTCGAGCCGGACTTCGACCTTCCAATTATGCCCATGCAGGGGCTCCCACTCGCCGTCATAGAGTTTGAGGCGATGGGCGGCGACAAAGGGTTGGGTGATGACGACTTCGTACATAGTCCCCTCCTCCTAGCTTCCCAAAGCAAGCTCGTCCAGCGGGATTCGGGAGGCTGGGAAAGCTAAATACCTCAAAAAACAAAGAAATGGAACGGAGGTAGATCCCCTGAATTCGGGGGCTATGCTCGGAACGGGTTTTGAAGAGGCCCTCACCTTAAAGCATCCAATATCAGGGCCTCTTCAACCTTTGTCCCGGCCGGCTTGAGGCCGGGAAAAAAGAGTGTAGAGCATAGCCCCCGAATTCAGGGGATCGGGCTAGAAAACCTAAGGACCAATTAAAAAGAAGAGTAAAAGAATTCTAGACTAAGCCGACTTCTGATAGTCCTTGAGCTTGCGCTCCAGTGTCGCCATCTTTTTGCGCAAGAGCCTAAGTTCGGTCTTGATCTGCGGAATGCGGCTAGGAGCCCCCCCACCCACCAAGGGAATGCGAACCTTCTCTTCGACCTTGCGCTGCAACTCGTCGACAGTCTTGTGGGCGCGATGAAGGATGTCCTTGAAGAAGGAGCCGCCGTCCTCGAATTCGTCCTTGATCTTGTCGATAACCTTCTCGGTCTGGTCCTTCACGTTGGAGACGCCGCTGCCGATGGTCTTCTGGAAGAACTCGGCAATGGATTCGCCACCGCTTTGGATGATGTTCTTGAGCGTGGCAAGGGGGAGAAGGCTCTTTTTCTTCTTCTCTTCCTCGAAGATAATCTGCGTCAAAGTGACGGTCGTCAGATCCTCGCCGCTGCGGTTGTCGATGATCTTGACGTCCTCGCCCTGCTTCACCATCTGGCCGATCTCGTCGAGCGTGACGTAGCAGCTGTTCTGCGTGTCGTAGAGTTTACGGTTTTGGTAGCGTTTGACGATACGGGATGAGCGATCTTTTTCCATAATCTCCTCGTGGTGTTTTGACGCGGTCATGACGCGTTTCGAGAAAAAAAAGAACCGAAGTTCCAGCGAATGGCCTCTCGCACAAAACCCAAAGCGCGTCAAATTCTACGAGAGGCCCCAAAGGAAAGTATGGGTTATTTTGCCCAGCGTGTCAAAAGCAGAATCAGAAAAGGGAATTAAGGCTTCGGCGAGGGGGTTTTTCCGGGAGGCGGTGGCGTTTCGTCCCCTTCCTCGCCCTTGACCGCCTTGCGGAAGTTCCGGATGCCCTTGCCCAGGCCGCTGCCGATTTGGGGGATCTTGCCAGCGCCGAAAACCACAAGGATGATCAAGAACAATAAGAGGAGTTCAGGAGGTCCGAGACCAAAGATGGCTAAGGGGTACATGTGGGATCCTTGTCTTTCAGGTAGAAGTTATGACTGAAATAACCCGGGGTCAAGGAGCTGCGGTCCCGGAAGTGGAAATACAGCAAAATCCCGGCAACGTAGAAAATCGGGAGGAACAGCAGCCCGAAGGGCAGCATAGCCAGTTCGGAGGCGCCCAATAGCTTCAAAGTAAAGGCGAGGGTCAAGATATAGCCGATAGGTACCACGCATTTATGAAAGTGCAGCCGTATGCCCAGCTTCGCCGGCTTTCCATCGGAATCTTTGTTTTCCGGGTACCAGGGGATCCAGTTGAGCAGGTTGATCCCCCACCAGGAGACCATCAAGAATAGGGTGGCCGCTCCCAGGGACGATTTCCCGGTCCAAGCCCGCCAAATGAGCCACCCCATTTCAAAGGCGGCCACGCCGTTCATGAAAGCGACCATGAAACTGGACCGGTTGAAGAAGAGCTTCAGCATGCGGAATCCCTAAGCTTTAAATAAGGCAGGGTCAAGGCTAGGAAAGGACCAATAGATTGAGCAGGGGCAAGGCTGAACTTGCTCCTGCCGCGCAGCAAATTCGCAGAATTTGCGGAGTGAAAACGGCAAAGCCTGGCTTTGCCAGGCTGCGCAGCAAATTCGCAGAATTTGCGGAGTGAAATAAATAATGGCCGCCAGCTTGTGACTGGCGGCCATCCTGAAGTCTCGACCTCCCCGAAAAGGAGGGTTTTTGGTTAGTAACCTATATAAACCCTTGGTAGGCGCGGATAGTA
>JAIOPF010000148.1:0-1643 GCA_021414045.1 Deltaproteobacteria bacterium
CGCTCGAGTCTGGGCAATGGGGGCCTGCGGATCGGCTTCGTAGACGCCAACGTCAATCCCCAATTTCTCGCCGGCAAGGGCAAGCATCATCGCGAGCTGGCCGCCGCCCAAAATTCCCACATCACACGGATCTTTCATAAGATGAGACTTTTTGGTCGTTATTTTGTCTGGGTTTTGATCGTTTCCTCGAGGTTTTTTAGCCCCTTTACCCGCGCGTTCACGAGTATGGCCATGTTGCCGCTGGGATGCTTGTTTTCGTACATCAACTGATGGCAGGCGCCTGTCTCTGAGAAATCGAAGGTCCTGGACAAGCAAGGGTCGATTTTTCCGGCGATGACGAGGTCATTGAACCGCTTCGCCTGTTGGTCGTTGGCGAAATGGGATCCTTGGAACCTTTTTTGCCGCATCCAGTGGTATCGGAGGTCGATGGTGGCGTTGTAACCGGTGGTGCCCGCGCAGATCACGACCATGCCTCCGGTATCGCATACCATCGTGGAGGTCGGGACGGTGTCCTCCCCTGGATGCTCGAAGACGATACGCGGGCTTTTTTTCTCCCCGACGGCTTCCCAAATGGCCTTTCCGAAGGATCGCGCGCCCTCGAGCCATTTGTTATAGGCAGCGGTATCCTCCCAATGGGGTAGCATCCCCCAGTGATTGAACTTTTTACGGTTGATCACACCTTTGGCGCCGAGCTTTCGGCAGTATTCGAATTTGTCGTCGCCCGAAACCACCGCCACCGGGATTCCGCCCGCTTCACGAACGATCTGAATGGCTATGGACCCCAAGCCGCCCGCCCCACCCCATACCAAGACGACGTCGCCATTTTTCACCGCGTGTTCTTCCCATCCGTGAAGCATGCGGTAGGCCGTCGCACCCACCAACATGTAGGCGGCGGCTTCTTCCCAGGAAAGATGCTTTGGTTTGGGGAGACATTGCTGTTCCTGAACTCGGGTGAATTGGGCGAAGCTACCCCAACTCGTTTCGTATCCCCAGATGCGAAAACTGGGGCTATACATGGGGTCGGCGCCCGATTTGACGAGCGGCTCGTCCTGTTTCCATTGTCCGCAATGGACCACGACCTCGTCGCCGACTTTTAGGTTCTTCACCGCGCTGCCCACCTGCCAGACGATGCCGGAGGCGTCGCTTCCGCCGATGTGAAATCCGGAGGCATCCGGAAAGTAGGGGTCCTTGGGTCGGGGCTTGATCACGTCGATCGGAACTCCAAGGCCGGCCCAGACATTGTTGTAATTGACTCCCGCGGCCATGACGTAGACCAGGACTTCGTCGGGTCCGACCCGGGGAACCTCGACGGATTCGAGTTGAAAGGCCTTGTTCGGCTCGCCGAAACGTTCCTGCCGAATCAATTGGGCCTGCATTTTTTTGGGCACCTCCCCCAGCGGGGGAATTTCGCCTAAGTCGTAGATTTCCTTGGCCATGGCTGGGTCTCCTCTTGATTGAAAATTCGCGAACCATCCCTGTTTCAAACAATTCGATACATTTAACTAATAGATACTTTCGAATTGAATCATCTGTTTTATCGATGTATGGAAATGAGATGGAATGGCTGAATTATCATCATCTCTTGTATTTCTGGACCGTCGCCAAGGAAGGTAGCATCGCCAGGGCCACGGGTGAGCTTCGCC
>JAIOPF010000148.1:1650-12705 GCA_021414045.1 Deltaproteobacteria bacterium
AAAAGGTGTTCCAACGTTCCGGACGGAATCTCGTGTTGACGGATTTGGGTCGCGTCGTTTTTCGTTATGCCGACGAAATTTTCTCGCTTGGGCGCGAGTTGAGGGAGGTTTTGAAGGGAGGTTCTTCCGCGCGTCCGCAGCGTCTGCTCGTTGGGGTCGCCAATTACGTCCCCAAATTGGTCGCCTACCGACTTCTGGAAACGGCGGTGCATGGCGCGGAACCGGTCCAGATCGTTTGTCGCGAAGACAAACCGGAAAGACTCCTGGCCGATTTGGCGGTCCACCAACTGGACGTCGTGCTGTCCGATGCGCCGGTGGGTCCCCCCATACGCATCCGTGCTTTCAACCATCTTTTGGGCGAATGCGGCATCGTTTTTATGGCTGCCCCGCGTTTGGTAGCGGAGTATCGCCGGGGATTTCCCAATTCGTTGGAAGCGGCTCCTATTCTGCTCCCCACGGAGAACACCACCGTCCGAAGGTCCCTAGATCAATGGTTCTCCTCAAAAGGCCTGAGCCCAAAAGTCGTGGGAGAATTCGAGGACAGCGCTTTATTGAAGGTTTTTGGACAGACTGGGCACGGGATTTTCGCGGTGCCTTCGGTCATCGAATCCGAAGTCCGAAGACAGTATCAAGTCGAGTCGCTTGGCCGGACTGAAGAGGTGAGGGAGCGTTTCTACGCCATTTCAGTGGAAAGAAAACTCAAGCACCCAGCCGTCGTGGCGATATCCAACGCGGCGCGACGAAAATTATTCGGTTAATTTTCGGAAAGCCCCTCAATTTTTTTTCATTCGACTTGCGTTGAACAAATTTAGGATGGCCTCGAAAAGCCTCAGGCCTTGGCTTCCAACACCATATTGAACGGCGTCTCCGCCGACCGACGGATCCGGGAGAATCCTCCCGCTTCCAACACCTTCCGCAGTTTCGCTTCCCCAGCCTGTGCGCCCAAGGCCGGCCCGTCCTGCGCCAGCGAGGCCGGCACGCAGACCGAGGTGGAGGCCGCATAGAAGACCCTGCCGATGAGGTTGTAATTGTCTTCCGGTTTGTCGCCGGCCCGCGGTTCGACCACCATCCAAGTCCCGTCGGGAGCGAGGGTCTCGCGGACGCGACGTGCCGCGCCCACTGGATCGCCCATGTCGTGCAGGCAATCGAAGTGTGCGACTAGATCATAGCCTTCGCCGGGGAAATCCGTCGCCTTCGCGACCTCGAATTTCACTCGGTCGGAGAGTCCCGCGGCGCGAGCCCTTTCCTGGGCCTTCTCGATCGAAGGGCGATGGTAGTCGAAGCCGAAGAATCGGGAGTTGGGAAAGGCCTTCGCCAAGAGGATCGTCGATGCCCCGTGCCCGCAACCGATGTCCGCCATTTTGGAGCCGGATTTCAGCTTGGCCTCGACGCCTTCCAGCGAGGGAATCCATTCGGAGATCAGGTGGGCCAGGTATCCGGGCCTAAAGAAACGCTCCGTGCCGACGAAGAGCAGGGGATGCTGTTCGCCCCAATCCAGGCCCTTTCCGCTCTTGAAGCATTCGGCGAGCTTGTCGTGGGCCGCGAACATCGCCGCCATGCATTGGAAGGCTCCCGGTATGAAAAAGGGGCTGTCCTCCTCGGCCAGGGTGATCTTTTGTTCGTCGTTTAAAAAGTAACGCTCCGACTGGACGTCATAGGTGACGTATCCCGCCGCCGCTTGGCTGCTCAGCCATTCGCGAATGTAACGCTCGGCGGTCCCGGTTTTTTTGGCCAATTCGGTGGAATTGGCGGGACCGATTTCGGCCAGAGTTTTGTAGAGTCCCAGTCGGTCTCCCAGCAGAATCATCGGCGCCGTGGCGGTGGCGCCCATGTCGCCCAAGGCCTTCATCATGAATTCTTGTAATTTGCTCTCGTCCATAGGTTCCTCCTGGTTGGGTGAGGGATAGGGAAAGCAAGCCCCGTGACAACTCGCCGGTAATTTTAGCGCCGGGAGACGGTTCTTGTCGCCAATTTTATCGGGGGGCCAGGATTAGGCGGCTTCGAAGCGTAGGGAGACGGGATGGTGATCGCTGGGGCGTTCCGGCTTCGGATCGTTGGGAGCGGGGCGCACGGGGATGACTTTTTTCTCGAGATAACGCAGCCCCTTGCCCGCGAACCAATCCAGTTTCAGGCTGATCTTGCCCCCGCCTTTCTCGATCTGGCGGTTGATCCAGCGGACGATCCAATCGGGGAATTGGTCGCGCGCCATTTGCCCCAAATCCTTGTCGTTGGAGACCAGGTCGTAGGTGCCTTCTTCCGGCTCGTTGCAATTCTCGAAATCGAAACCTTCGTTTTGCAGCATCTGGAACAAGGGCCTGTCGAATTTGCGCTGCGGCCCCGGGTAATGCTTGCGAATCATCGCTTGAGGTCCGGTCGCCACGATCTGCTTGAGCACGCTCCATAAAATCGAGGGGCCATGCGTGGTGTTGAGGGTGTTGGTGTTCCAGTCGCCGGCGATGAGGGCTCTTGGGCTCTCGCGCAAAAGTAGAACGGCGCGGTGCAATTGCTCCGCGCGGGCGGCCGGCGAGGAGAAGGCGTCGAGGTGGGTGCAAGCCAGGGCGACGCCGCGGTCACCAAGCCTGAGATCCGCGACCAGGGCCCGCTTCTCGCCCAAGCGCGCTTCTTTGGACCTCAGTTTGTCGATGGTGTTCGACATCGGAATGGCTCGCAAGTTTTCGAGAGGGAAACGCGAGAGGATGGCCTTGCCGTGGAGGCCGTAGGTATTTTCTCCGCCGAGATGGCGCTCGGAACCGTGGCCCAGGGTCAGGTTGTAGTAGGAGGGAGCGAAGTAGGCGTAACGGTTCAGCGCTTCGCCGAGTTCGGCGGCGACGTTCCGGTTTTCGGAACGGGCCATGCCCCAATCCACTTCGGTCAAAAAATAAAGATCGGCGTCTTGCAGGCCCGGATCGGATAGCAAGGTTTCGCGCAGCCCCTTGAAGTTTTTGCCTCGCTCGATGTTCCAGGTGACGGCGTGGAGGGGACCTGTGGGGGTCTTTTGCTCCGTTCCTTGCTTGGGCGTGTAGACTTCGCCGCAGGCCGAATTCAACCGTTCACGGATGGCTTCCACCCGTTTTTTTAGGGCCGGGTCTCTTTGGATCTTTTGAGCCGCTGGTTCTCGGTCATCCCCTTGAAGGAGGGAACGCGAGGTTTCTAAGCAGAGATCCAGGAGAGCTTGCATATAAACTATATTCTAGAATTAATATTATATTTTATAATTTAAAATATAATCGATCGTATAAATATTGGAATTAAATTTCCATTAAATTTATAATTATCAATAAAATCAATTAGTTAAATTAAAAAAATTTCCAACTAATCCTTGGCCCCTCTTTTGCTTTTTATCTGTGTATCAGAAGGAGGGACTTATGAATTCCAATTCTCAAATGCCGGCGATTCAAGAGCTTTACAATCAAGTTCAGGTTCAATTGCGTCGCACCCTGGAATCTCATGAGCCCCGAACCGCCAGCGCCGCCATCCATCAGGCCGAATCCTGGATGAGCCGCATCGAAGGGATCCTGCTCTCCAACCCCATGCTCAATTCGGAGGACCTTCGCTCGGTGGTGGAATTTACCCGCGGCCCGCTATGGAAAGACGCCCGCGACCATGTCAGCCGTCTCAGCCGTTCTTCCCAGAGCCCTAGCCTGGAAGCCCTCCAAGCTTAACGCAATCGAACTCTTTTTCCGCGCGTTCCAGCCCTGCCGAAGGGCGTGACCGGGATCGCGGGGGTTTCCTCGAAGACCGGGATGCCTTCGACGTGCTTGCGTGGCAATTGGAATCCCAATAATTTTTCGATCTGCTCGACGAAGTGGCTCTCGACCCAGGTCGCGAGCGTCGAGGCTCGGCCGGTGGCGTTCATGCGGGCCGTGCGTCCGCTGCGGTGGACGTAATCTTCGGCCGTTTGCGGGATGTCGAAGTTGACCACATGGGCGATGCCCTTGACGTCGATGCCTCGGGCCATGATGTCGGTGGCGACCAGAATTTGGAACTGGTCATTCTTGAAGCCTTCCAGGACGCTGATGCGCTCGCTTTGGCTGCGGTCGGAATGGATGGCCTCTACCGAGTGATTTTCTTTGGCGAGGAGGCGGCTCAGCCATTCGGCGTCGAGCCTGGTGCGCGTGAAGACCAGCGTGGATTCTTTTTCTTCCTTCAAAACCTTGAGGATGGCCTCGCGCTTGTATTGAGGTTCCATCATATAGAGCGCGTGTTCGATGCCGACGGCGGCGGTGCCGGGAGGGGCGATCTGAACGCGCTGCGGATTATTGAGATACTGCTCGGCCAGGCGCGTGATCTCGCCGGGCATGGTCGCGCTGAACATCAAGGTCTGCCGGTCTTTGGGCAAGGCGCGGAGGATGTGGCGGATCTGCGGCAAGAAGCCCAAATCCAGCATGTGGTCCGCTTCGTCCATGACCAAGAAGCTAATGCTGGCCATGTTGACGGTGCGGCGTTCCATGTGATCGCAGAGCCTGCCGGGCGTGGCGACCAGGATCGACGGGTGTTTCTTCAAGGAATTGGTCTGGCCGCTGATGGGTTTCCCGCCGATGATGGCCACCGAATTGACATTGAGCGGCGCCCCGACTTTTTCGATGGCGGCGTGGGTTTGCAGCGCGATTTCACGGGTGGGGCAGAGGATGACCGCCCTAGTGCCGTCGATGCCCTGCAGTTTTTCGATCAGCGGCAGGACGAAGGCCAGGGTCTTGCCGGTGCCGGTTTGGGCGATGCCGATCAAGTCGTTGTCGGCCATGGCCACCGGGATAGAGGCCTCTTGAATCGGCGTCGGGTGATGGAATCCGGCCTTCTCGAGGCTTTCGAGAACAGGTGCGGACAGACCTAAATCTTTAAACTGACGTGGTGTGGTTTCCATTAGGAGCTTTGCGTTGCGGCTTGCACTAGGGGTTGCAGTTCGCCGCGTTGGTACATCTCGCGGACGATGTCGCAACCGCCGACGAACTTACCGTCAATATAGATTTGCGGGATGGTCGGCCAATTCGAGAAGGACTTGATGCCATCGCGGATTTCCGGGTCGTCGAGGACGTTGACGGTTTCGTATTTCGCGCCCAAGCGATTGAAGACGTCGACCACCGCGGCGGAAAAACCGCATTGCGGGAAAGCCGGGGTACCCTTCATGAAAATGAGGATCTTATTGTCTTGGATTTGCTGGGCGATTTTTTGCTGAACGTCGGACATGGCCTTCGAACTCCTTAATTATTTTTCCACTGTTGGGGGGTGTAGGTTTTTAGCGCCAAGGCGTGGATGGCTTCCTTCATGAGGTCCCCGAGCGCCTTGTATACCATTTGGTGCTGTTCGACCATCGTTTTGCCCTCGAAAAGCGAGCTGATGATCAGGACCTGAAAATGGTCCATGGTGCCCGTCGTATCCTGGACGACGACTTCGCTATTTGGGAAAGACTGAACCAGCTTTTCCTGGACTTGCTCCGGGTGCATCATTAGGCAAAACCTCCTTTAAGGTCGAGAGGTTGGATTCATTATCCAGTTAGGGGAAATAATCAAGGGCCAAGCGTGGTATCCAAATCTATCCGTTGAATCTTATTGGGGAATATGAAAACCTTGCCCCGTGAGCTCCGAGCTTGATTCCAATGATTCCGGGCCGCCTCCCGGCGAGGCGACCCGTTTTCCCGTGATTCGCTGCCTAGGCGCGGGGGCGAAGGCCGATACCTACCTCTGCCGCGATACTGCCCAAGGGAACCGTCCTGTCATCCGAAAGGTCCTGAATGCGGAGAATTCCGCGGAAAATCCCGATATTGTGGACGCGGTTTTCCCCGTTTGGGCGGGTCTGGACCATCCCAATGTGGCGAAAGTTGTCGATTTCGGCTGGGAAGAGGGAAAAGCCTACCTGAATACCGAGTATTTCGAGGGGACGCCCATCTTAAAGGCCTTGACCGGAGCCCCTTTGCCGCAGGTGTGGCGGGTCTTTGCCCAGGTCTTGCTTGCCCTGGATCATCTGTACGCCCACAACGTGCCGCATCTCGATTTACAGCCCAACAATATTTTGGTGGCTCCCGACGCCTCGGGAAATTTTCAGGTCAAGCTGGTCGATTACGGTCTGATGCCCTTGCTTTATCGGTTCAATCCGGGCGATTCCAATGCCATCGGCACGGCGCCCTACACGGCTCCCGAATACGCCTTGCGTCGCAGCCCCGATCCGCGGGCCGACCTGTATTCGGTCGGAGTCTTGCTCTTCGCGGTCTTGGCGAAACGCCTGCCTTACGAAGGCAAAGACAGCGTCGCCGTTTTGCAGTTTCAGCTGCAGCGCGACGCCCCCACCTTAAAATCGGTGGTGGGAGGCGCGCCGCCCGCGCTTTCGGATTTTATCCAGCGACTGCTGGCTCGGGACCCTCAAGGGCGTTTCGAGAGCCCGCAGCAGGCCCTGACGGCCCTGCAGGCAGCGGTGGGAGCGGCTTTCCCTTCCGAGGGGCTTGCTTGGCCGGCGCCTTTTTCCGATCCGTGGCGGGTCTTTCGCTTGCAAGAATATTTCAAATTGTTCCGCCGGATCGCCATCCAAGGCGGTCGCTGGGCGATCCAATCTCCCCGCGGAGGCGGCAAAAGTTTCTTCGCGCGTTGGCTCGAAAGAATGCTGTGGCAGAATCAGAAAAACGCGCTTCGCCTTTCCGGAGAGAATCTCAGTTTGATTCAAGGCGAAAGTTCCTTGAATCCCGCCTTTCCCGTTTACCTCATCATCGACGATGCCGACCTGGCTCCGACCGAGGCTTGGCTGCGGGCCCGCCCCTATGTCCATGTCATCGCGATCGGCCGCGACATGGCTTGGGCGAAACCGGAGATGGGCTGGCAATCCTGGGGGCTCAAGCCCTTGGACGCGGCCTTGACTGGGGCCGCGCTGGAATCGGCATTCGGAAAGCCCGATCCGCGAGTGGCCCAGGCCCTCCAGACGCGTTTTCGCGGTTCCCCCGGCGCGCTTGCGCTGGGCGCGGCGGCGATGGCCCGGCAGGGCATGGTGAGGCGAGATGCGGGTGCCTGGAAACTAGATGGAGAAAAAATTCTCCGAGCCGCCGCGAGTCCGAACGGCGCTCTCTTGGGATCGCCCTTGGGGTCCATGCCGGAAACCGCGCGAAAGGCCCTCGGCCGCTTGGCGGCCGCCAGGGTTCCTTGGCGAAGGGAAGATTTATCCGGTGAGACGGAGTTGGCGAATTGGCTGCGAGACGGCTGGGTACGTCGCGAAATCCGGGGCGGGGAAGAATTCTTGCGGGCGGAATTTCAAACGGCCTCCGTCGCCGAGAGCGGACTTTCTCAGGAAGAGTTGCTGCAAACCCTGGAAGCGATAGGCAGCCGAGGCTGGGCCGATGAGGCCCTGCGCAGCCTGGAGAGATTTTTTCCCGGTGCCGCCGCGTCCTCTCCCCGAGCGGCCCTGCTGCGTGCCAAGTTGCTGGCCGAGATCGGCGTTTCCAATGAAGTCTTGGCCATCTTGACTTCTCCCTTCGTGAACGGTTTGCCGGCTTCGGAGAAGACGGTCGCTTTTGAGGTATTGGGCAAGGCGCTTCGCCTCGCGGCAAAGGACAAACAAGCCGAGGCGGCTTTCCGCAACGCCTTTCAAGCCTATAAAGCCGAAGCCAATTTGGCGGGGCAGGCCAGGGTCTTGCTGCAGACCGGGATCCTAGCGTCCCTAGGAACGGACTTGGGAAGAGCCTTGCAATTCTTTCAGCAGGCCTTGGGCGCCGCGGCGGGGACGCCCGAGAAAGTAGAGCTTCGGGGAAGAATCGAATTGGAAATCGCGCAACTCTATGTCGGCGCGACCGACTTCGAGAAGGCCGAGACGCATTTTCAAGAAGCCTTGTCGGCCCTGGAGGCCGCGCGCCACGGCGAGGCCTTGGGCGAGGCTTACGCGGTTTACGCCGAATATTGCTTTCAAACCCAAGACCCGGAGCGGGCCGAGATTTTTTGCCACGAGGCGCTGGGTTGGGCCGCGTTTCAGGGTAGTGTCCGATTGCAGGCCCGGATTTTATCGACTTGGGCGAGGATCTTGAAACAGCGCGAGGACATGCGCGGGGCGGGCGGGCGATTCGGCGAAGCGGTGGAATTGCTGTCGAAATCGCCGAACGCGGAAGGCTTGGCGCAAGCCCTGCTGGCGAGGGCCGATTTTTTCGATTCGCTGCGTGAAATGGCGGGAGCCGACCAGGATGCGCGCCAGGCCCTCGAGATCGCCCGCCGGCTGAAGTCGCCGCGGCTGGAGGGCGAGGCCCTGCTGATGACGGGGCGGGTGCAGAGCCGAAATCTCGACCGCCTGGATACCGCCGTGAACACCCTGGAAAACGCCAGGGTCTTGCTCTCCGAGGTCCCGAACGGGGAGCGGCTTTGGGAATGCGATTTTAGCTTGGGCGAGATCGCCCGTTTTCGCGGAGATTATCCGGCGGCGCAGCGCTACTACCGGCAAGCGCAACAGGAAATCGACGAAGTACTCGGCAGGATAGGCCCACAAACTCAGCAATCCCAGGATTTGGCGAAACGGCGCGGCGAAATGGACATGGCCATGCAGGTGATGGGTTAAATGAATTTTTGGAAGAACATCCGCAAGCCGATCTTGGGTCTCGCTCCGATGGACGGAGTGACCGACGCGGCCTATCGATTCATCGCCGCAAAACACGGACGACCCGACGTGGTCTTGACCGAATTCACCAACGTCGAGGGCTTGGCCCGCAACGCCGACATCATGCTCGACGATTTCATCTTCTCCGAATTCGAGAGGCCCGCGGTGGCCCAGATTTACGGGAAGGAGCCGGAGTCCTTTTACAAGATCGCCATCGTCGCCGCCGAGTTGGGCTTCGACGGTGTCGACGTCAACATGGGCTGTCCGGCGAAGAACGTCGCTTCCCGAGGTTGCGGCGCCGCGCTGATCCGCACTCCGGAGGTCGCGAAGGAGATCCTGCGCGCGGTGAAGCGGGGTCTTGATGATTGGCGCAACGGGCGTTCGGCCGAGGATTTGGGACTCAAGCCGCGCATGGCGATGAAAATTCGGCGCATGAACGTGACGCGCGCCGGAAAGGAAACCGTGACCGAGCGCGGGCCCTTGCCGCTCTCCGTCAAGACGCGCTTGGGCTACGATTCGATCGTCGTCGAGGATTGGGTGAAGCATTTATTGGAAGAAGAGCCCGCCGTCATCTCCCTGCATGGCCGCACCCTCAAGCAAATGTACCAAGGCTCGGCGGATTGGGACGCCATCGCTCGCGCCGCGGAGGTCATCCACCAAACCGATACCCTGGTGCTGGGCAACGGCGACCTTCAGTCCTTGCAGGAGGTCGCCGCGCGCGTGAAGGCCACCGGCGTCGACGGAGTGTTGATCGGCCGAGCGGCCATGGGCAATCCCTGGATATTTCGCGGAAAGGAAATCTTGAAGGAAGCCCTGGACAAGCATTCGGGCTATTTCCTTCCCGAACCCGGCGTCGAATTGGAAGAGCGCTTTTCGGTTCTGCTCGAGCACGCCCGGGCTTTCGAGACCATCAAGGGCGGACATCGCTTTTCGGCGATGCGGAAGCATTTTGCCTCCTACTGTCGGGGCATGCCTCGTGCCGCGGAGCTTCGGAACAAGATGTTCCAGACCAAGGGTTCGGAAGACGTCGAAGCGGTGGTCAAAGATTACTTTCAGGCTCTCGTTTCCTCCGATTTTTGCCATGGAAGGTCTCCCTGTCCCCCCGGCCTGGGTCGGCCATCGGCCCTCATTACCGAAGAACCCCTTTAAATACTCGGATCCTCGATTGCCCAAATGGGCCCTGGCACGATTTCGCGGATGGATCGCCGATTTCGGTTTCCGGCCGGGACTTCCCCGGTTAGAATTCGGCCTGCGAAGGAGGCCTATGAAATCCTATCTAGTTCGACCGGGAAAGAAATTAAGACTCAGTAAATATCGGCCAAACGATACGGGGGACTACCCAAATACCGAGGACGGCGAGAAAAAGGCCGACCAAAACACCCGTCAGACGCTGACCAAACTGGACGAATTGCAAGAACGCCTCTACGCGGGCAAGCAGAACGGCCTGCTGATCGTCTTGCAGGGCATGGATACCTCGGGCAAGGACGGAACGATCAAGCACGTCATGTCCGGTTGCAATCCCATCGGTTGCGTGGTCCATTCCTTCAAAGTTCCCACCGAAGAAGAGTTGTCGCACGACTACTTGTGGCGAGTTCACCAACGGGTGCCGCCGAAAGGGTTCATTGGCATCTTCAACCGTTCCCACTACGAAGATGTCCTCGTGACTCGAGTTCACGGGATGGTCTCGAAAAAAGTCGTCCTGCGTCGCTTCGACGAGATCAACGATTTCGAGAGTCTCCTCGCTCGAAACGGGACGGTGATTCTCAAGTTCTTTTTGCATCTCTCGAAGGAGGAGCAGCGCCGCCGCCTCGAGGATAGGGCCCGCGACCCTCAGAAGCGTTGGAAGTTCAGTCTTAACGACGTGAAGGAACGCAAGTATTGGGCCGCTTACCATCAGGCCTTTCAAGACGCCCTCGAGGCGACAAGTACCAAGCAGGCGCCATGGTACGTGATTCCCGCCGACCATAAGTGGTACCGAAATTGGGTGGTGGGAAAAATCCTTATCGAGACGCTGGAATCGATGAAGCTGAAATTTCCGCCGGCCGCTCCTGGCGTCAACTTCAACAGGATCAAAGTCCCTTGAACCCATGACCGAACCCGCACTCACCTTGGCAGATTGGCAGAAACGCCTCTCGGCGGACCCCGTCCAGGGATTGAACGCCGCCGAGGCCGCACGGCGCCTCGCGCGGGACGGGCCCAACTCCCTCCCGGAAAAAAAGAACAACCCCATCCTGAAATTCCTTTCCTATTTTTGGGGGCCCATTCCTTGGATGATCGAGGTGGCGATTTTGCTCTCGGCCTTCGTCGGGCATTGGGCGGACTTTTGGATTATCTCGGCGCTCTTGATTCTCAACGCCATCGTCGGATTCTGGGAAGAATTCCAGGCGGGCAATGCCATCGCCGCTCTCAAGGCCAAGCTCGCGCTCAAGGCGAAGGTCAAGCGCGACGGCGCCTGGCGGTAGGCGTCTTCGACTTGCGTCACCTGATCGTCCGTCAACG
>JAIOPF010000049.1 GCA_021414045.1 Deltaproteobacteria bacterium
TTGGGTTGGGGTTTCGGAATCCAAGGGGACTCCCGCTGAAATCAAGATGGGGCGTACGACGGGGAGGAGATCCTTTTGGATGAGTTGCAACTCCGGAGGCAGGGCTGGTCCTGGGTGGACTAGGCTTCGTGCGATCTCGTCGATTTGATGGCGGTCCAATAGCGTTTCGTCGTGGGGGGAATGGTCCAGCAATTCGCCGGGCTTCATCTCCAACGCATAAGCCAGTCTGCCTAAGGTTTTTAAGGTGCAATCCCGGCGTCCCGCCTCGATGTCGGCGAGATTGGGGCGAGGGATGCCGGCCTTTCGGGCCAAGGATTCTTGGGTGAGGTTTTTGCTTAAGCGCCAGGCTTTAAGTCGTGGTCCAAAGTTCATTTTTTAGAATGTAGTATTTGTACTACAAAATTTCAAGCGTCTATTTCTTCAATCTCCTCACGTCCAGCGTCGCTTTGCAGTTTTTCATTCCATGGAGCCAAGCAATCACCAATGCGTCGAAAGTGGTTCATTGGGAGATGGCTTTTCGGGTTGGGCTTTGTGATAGGGCCCCCATTTTCCCTGCTGGCCGCACCAAATAGCCCTTGGGCCCTTTTCCAGAGTTCACAGACGGCTTCAGTTCAGGGCTTATCCGAAAATGCCAGCCAAACAAACATTTCCCAACTTCCCGATCATTCGAAAAATAACCTGCGGGCGGCTCAAATTCAGGGAGCGGGGGCTTGGGGAGCCATCCAATCCTTGCCGGCTATCCAAAAATCCGGCCTGAAAATTCGTGGCACTGTCTTGGCGCCTTTCACGGAACCCGACAAAGATGGAAAGATGGCGCCGAAGCCTGGAATTTTGCCGACCCCGCCTTTCGAAACCGATACTGTCGAGCGCAGGGGAGATCCGCGCGCTGGGCGCTTGACTCATTTTAGAATGAAGCCAGGCGTCCAAGTAGATCCGGAAAATTTCTTCGGCAATTACCAAGGAAAGAATGGCTTAGGTCTTCGCATCGTCAAGGATACTCAAGGTCAATGGATTGATGAAATCCAAAAGATCGGTGCGCGAAGCCTTCCGGCCTCGGATTTTAAGGATGGAGTCGAACGCGAGATCACGCGCTATCGGCAAGATTATCTCGGTTTAAAGGTGGTGGGGGCGGGGGCCTTTCTTATCAGCAAGGGAGGCATGGTTGAGCGCGGGGGCCTGAATTTTGTCGAGGGCTTGAACCTTTCGACAACTCCTAAAATTTCAGAAAGCGAAGCGACCGCGATCGCGAAACAATCCGTCGAAGGCAAGTCTCCGCTCATGAATAACGCTGCAAAATCTTCCATCGGTAGCCAAAGTTTACCGCTGTTAAATCGTTCGAGCGCCAGTTTGACTGTTCAAGAAAACAAAATCGAGCCGGTGGCGGAGCCAATCCCTGGGGAAGAGCTGGAGTTGACCACCAAAAGCCTGACCTTCAATTTGGATCAGTCCGCGGGTTCCCTCGTCAAGATGGGGAATCCTGATTTAGGAAAATTGAAGATGATATCGACGGAGCTAGTGGT
>JAIOPF010000050.1 GCA_021414045.1 Deltaproteobacteria bacterium
CCGGAATGGAAAACGGAACGCAACAGCTATCGTTGCCAAAAATTCACCGCCGGCACTCTGAAGGCCTGCGACTGCGCCGTCATCGTCACCGACCACTCGGAGTTCGATTACCGGCAGATCGTCGCGTCGGCGCCCCTGATCGTCGACACCCGGAACGCCACCAAGGGCCTCCCGCAAAAGAAGGTGGTTCGGCTCTAAATCGCCCTAGACTCCCCCTCGCTTTGCGGTTAGGCCGAATTCATGCGGAAGATCCTGGTTATTTTCGGACTCCTCGCCTCCCTCAGCGCCTGCGGATGGGACGCCTTTTTGCGGGAACCGAACGTCTACGACTCCCTCACTCCTCCCTACCGCATCTCCTTCGCCACCGAACTCGACGAATCGCAAGGCGACTTTTCGGCCCTCTCGCTGGCGGTGGAAATGTGGAACGACGCCCACGACGGGCTGCTGATCCTCGACCGAGATCCGACTTCCGATTTTTTGATCTACGTCGGTCCTTATGACGATTTGTTGGAAAACGCCGTCGCCGGCTCGCTGCGCATCCCGGAGGGCCAGCTCTGCGCCATCTACGTCCCGACGGAGAGCGTCGACAAGGCCTACGTCCTCGCCCACGAGATCGGGCATTGCCTCGGCTTCGACCATACTCAAAATGCCGGCTCAATCATGTACCACGAGCCGAGGGATTTCTCGGCGATCACGCCGGATATCGTCATGGTCTTGGACGATCTTGTCGCGGCGGGAGAAAATCCTTAACCAAAATCACGCTGAGTCAAACTCAAGGCGTCGCGAATGCTTCCAGCGAGTTCACTAACGCCAACCGCCCTCGCCCGAGGTGAAATACCAATTCCAATCCGGCGCGAGCTCGGTCGAATTCCACCATCGAAATCCGAGGCGTGGAGAAATGGCCCTCCGCCCTATCCAAGGTGTCATGGCAAAGCCAGGCGCGGCTCTCCATGCACATCATCCTCTCGCCTTCTTCCGCCGGCCTCAGCCTTTGGCCGGAGGGCTCGAAAAAGCGCGCGGCCCCATCCTCGCGCAGCAAGAATACGAAGCTTTTGAATCTCACCCCGACTTGCAAGAGGGCCGTACCGTAGAGGTCGTCCGTGGCCCCATCATTGTCGAGATCGGCAAGGCCCGAGGAGGTGATGCGCACTCCGGCCACTTCAATGCCGGACTGGGCGCGAATGAGGTCGGCAAAACGGGTTTCTAAGTTGGTGTAATTGTAACGGTCGACGATGGCAGGTGGGGTCATAGCCTAACTCCTAAAGTAAAGGTTATGCGCCCCCGAATATTTTTCTTCCTAAGCCCTTATCGTAAAGCAATCGAGAGGCCAAGAACTGAGACACAGGACATCATGTAATTTCACAGGATTTTGGAACCTTACCCTCGAGTCCCATGCCTATTTTCCCGGCACTGCCTCACCTTTGTCCTCCCAAACCACGTAAACCTCGGAGAAGGGATAGGGACTGGGGAGATGATTCCAATTTACCTCTGGCATGGCTTTGGTGGGATATCCGGCCTTTTGAATCGCTTCTTGGATGTAACCGCGATTGCTGTGGATGCCGGAGCTGGTCGGAATATACACGCCCTCGTACCCGCCAGCTTCGGCAAACTCTCGTACTCCCACCATCAGCTTTTTAAACAACTCTTCGGACTGTTTGCGATTGAAAGCCCCAACATATTCGGCCGAGGGATTGATGCCGGGAAGCGTGAGGTATTTCTTTCCCATGATCACCTTTTCATAGACGTGGATGTAACCCAAGGCTTGGGACTCGTTCTCATCGGTGATCGCCAGCAATTTGAAATTGGGATCCTTCCAGAGCTCGATATCCGGCGCGATGCATACGCCGGAAAGAAATCCATGCAACCCAAAAGCCGGGCCTTTCACCGCGCGGAGTCCGATTTTCTGGACGCCCTGGTTCTGAAATTGGAATTTGTTCTTTTCCGCCTCGATTCGCCGTCTCGGCTCTTGCAGGAGTTCCTCGATGATCTCCCGAGGAGTCAGATCGGGTTTCTCGCCCATGACGGCCTCGATCTCTTGCTTCATTTCCTGGGGAAGGTCCGGGCGGGACAGGATCTTCAGGCGGACGCCCTCCGGCTTATAGACCTTGAGCAGGTTGGTCAGGATCTCCTTTCGCCGTTCCGCGGGCATTTTTCGGTTCTGCGCGAGCTTCTTGATTTGCTTGACCAGACCCTCGGCGTCTCCAACCAAGTCCCCGACCGCGCCCATTTGCGTCACGAGGCCACGGCCTCTCGGGACATGATCGAAGGCTTCCTTTAAAAATTTCGGAAGACTGTCGGCGTCGGAGAAAATTTCCTCCAAGATGGTGAGCGAAGTGAAATCAAGCTCGGTGATTTTCGCCAATTTCTCCCGCAGTTCCTCGCTGGCGGCCGCCCGCTTGAAGAGGATTTGACGCAGTCTTTGGCCTTCGGCCGGATCCCTACCCGAAACCAGATAGGCCACCATGGCCTCCGCCAAATCTCCATGGCTGGGTTCCTGCTCTCCGGGTTCGAAGCGAAACTGCTCCAACAAGGACTTGATATTGCCCTGAGGATCCAATTGCTCGCCTGGCTTGAGATCCATGGCGCCTCGGCTCATCTCGAAGGTGGAAACGAGCCCGCGCCAAGCGGCCGGAATATGGGAACGCAAATCCCCCGCCTGCAACACCTTCCGCAGCAAGTCGCCGATTTGCCCGTCTCTCGCGAAACTGACTCCGCTGGTCGGAGACACGCGTTGGATCAAACCCAACAAAAATTTTTGTCCCTCGCTGGGCGGACGGTAATCGGGGTCCATATACCCGTGCCCCGGCCCCCTTCGAGGATGGCCTGGAACCGAGCGGTCGTATTTTCGAACGAGTGCCTGCGCGTCCTGAATGCTGAAATCCTCGTCCAAAATCCTTTGGGCATACTCATTGATTTGAGCGAGAAATCCGTCCCCTTCCACCAGATAGGCTTGGTAATGCACCGAATTGAACCCATGGGTCCGTTCGATGAACTTCAAGATCGATTCCCGGCTCGAAGCGATGTCCTTGGGCACGATACCGTCCATCGTGGCTTCCATCAAATTGGACATTACCGAATAACCGATGCGCGGCCAGCGGGCCATGATAGCGGCGTAAAATTCCAAATGAGCGGAAAAATGCTCCCGTCCCATTTCCCTAAACAGGGCCCCTTGATCTCGGAGCAGGTTCAAAACCTGGGCGCGGTTATACGGATTGCAGTTATCCATGATGGTCATGAACTGCTTGGCGACGGAGAACTGCTCGCCGGGAAGGGTGTAAGCCGAGAATCCGCGAAAAACGCCCAAGGCCGCATGGAATTCGTCCTGGGTCTTGGCGGACAATTGTTTCAAGAACCAGAGGATGTCGGGACGGCCCCAGCCTCCGGCCTCCAGCCAAGGAATATATCCCTTGAGAGTGTAAAAAAGATCCTTGGGAGAAGAACTGGAATTCTCCGTGAAGGCGAACACCAAATCCTTGACCTCCCCCGGAGACCAATTTTGATGCTCCAGGGTCCGTATCAGATCACCCAAAGCTGGAAGCTGGCTGAAGGTCGCGTCCCCGCAATTTTTCGCCACACGACTTAGCACGTCGAAGACATCCTGCGTGGACCAGGAGCGGGCTTTCAAGAAATGCAAGAAAGGTTCCAGGAATTGGGGCTCGGCGTTTTGAGCCCGATAAACCCTGGAATCGACCAGATCCGTCAATAATTGCGCCTGAGAAGCCCCGTCGAATCCGCTTCGCGCCAAGATCAGGCGGACGTCGACTGGATCGAACTTGGAATACGAAAGGGACAAAGCGGTCAGGTAGGATACCGCCTGAGCCGTCGTCCAACCCTCGTTAGCCACCCAAGCTTTGACGGTGGGAAACGCCGCCGAAAATTTTTCCATTCCAGAGCCGGACAAGCGGATTTTGAGCAAAAATTCGGTTTTCTGTTTCGGAGTCCAATCGCTACCCTTGAGAATCTCCAAACCGGGAAAAATTTTCGACACGTCAAAAACTGAAAATCCCAAAATCACGCATTGTCCCCGCCTTGCGGCTTGCCCCCAATAGTTCTCGTCCCGAATTTTGTCCTCCCTAACCTTGGATAACACCCCGTCGATTTGATCGGCCCTCAATCCATTGTCGATGAGGGAAGCGATGAGCGCCGGCGATTGGCGAAGAAACTCACCGAGCGGGACCCCCATCTCGCGGGAAGACAAAACATATCGGGACTGAGCCTCTGCGCTGAAGCCCGCGCGGGTCATTTGGGAGATCAGCTCGGGCAACCATTGCAAAACCTCTTCCTTCGAATAGATTTTGGCGCCGAAAAACATTCCTCGAACGTCGAGATTCCCGGAAAATTTTTCCGCGACGAGGGCCAAAACCTCCGCCTGATGTTCCCCGGACCAACCCGCGGAACGAAACGCTCTCGACACGCGGCACCTCGGCTAGCCGCTCCACGGCTATGGACGGCACTCCCGCCGGAGTCGGGTTCGGAATGGTATCCGCGATGGCTAACGCGACGGGAACAGCGTGTCGCAGGCCTTCGACGCGGAGCTTGAAGGCGCTCACCGTGGGTTGCAATTTGCCGCCGGTAGCCCGGTTCGCCAGATTGAAACCCACCATCGCCTGAGTGTAACCCACCGTCGCATCGAAGAAGTTTCCACCGAAACTCTGCCCATGATCGGGCGTAAGCCCCAAGCCGCGGCTCAAGGCCCCGCTGAAATGCATCCCCGCGATGCCGCCTCCGTGGTTAAGCAGGCCGCTCGCGAATTTCCCCCTCGCCGTCAAGGTCGGAACGCCCTCTCCCGCCGTTGCCGCGAATCTTCCGCCCAGGATGTTGCCGGCTGGAGTCCTGGCAAACCCGCTATAGGCGCCATTGCCCAGGCGCTGACCTAAACTGGATCCCAACTTTCCTTCCGCCATTCTCGCGGTTGCGAAACCCGAGCCCAGGTGGACCGTCCGCAGCACGCCGAAGAGCAGCGTCGCCGAAAGGATTTCCCCGCCGGTATTTTCCCAAACTCGATGGGGATCATGCCCCAAGGAATCGACGGTTTTATGGATCGTCGTGAAGGCCAAGGCCTCGCCGCTCATTCCGGCCACCGCCGCCAATCCGCGGGCCTTCCAGCCCAGCTGGGCGCCCTTGGAAAGATGATATCCAAGCTTCAGCCCGCCCAGTTCGAAGGCTGTTCCCAAGAAGGGCGCGGCGGCCATGCCCAACAGCATCGAGGGTTTGGAGACTTCTTGCGAGAAAAGCGGCAGGATGTATCCGACCTTTTGGCCAAAATCGCCCTTGCCCTCACCGATGGCCAGGATGTCCTCGGCGGCTTTTTGCGTGGCGGGATCGCCCTTCAACCGTTCCGCGAAAAACATCGCCGTTTCGGGAAGGCCCGCGTCGACCAACAATTTTTGTCGCGCGAAAACCGCGCAAGACTTGCCGCGCAGGGCGGCGTCGGGCTCTTGGGCCAAGGCGTTCAGCTCCGCCATCAGCCCATCGCCGAGCAAACGGTCGCGCAAGGTTTTTTCATCCTCGCTCAGCCGTAGATTCTGGAAGACGACGAAGGGATCGGTCCCAGGAATTTTTTCCTGGGCGGCCTTGGCCTTCTGGAACAAGGATTCGATGAGCACCTTTTCTTTGACCGCATCGATCTTACCCCCATGGCTCAGCCAACCTTGGCCCGCATCGTAACGCTTCATCATCTGCTCTTGGGCCAACACGGACATGGCTTCGAGGGAGAAAGTCGCGGCTTCCTTCAGCCGCTCCGCACCCGCCTTGCCGCGCAAGGCAAAGGAAGAGCGGTAACCCTTGGGAATCCCCTTCCCCGCGCCCAACAAGGCGAGAACGTCGGAGGCCTTGGGTTCTCCCTTGGGAAGCAAGGCCGGCAATAAGTTGTCGATGAAAGCCGCCGCCTCTTCCACATCGACTTTGGGGTTCGCCTGCAAGACGCTCAAGGCCCCTTGATAGCGGGCATCGGCCTCCGCGCCAGGGGCGAGGGACCACTGTCGCTCGAAACCTTCGAAGGCCAGCGTTTGCGCGTCGAGCTTATACTTCTCCGTGAGAAGAATGCGTCCATTGACGGGATCGGAATCGTCATCCACGGCGAAGCGAAGGGTGACCTCGAGCTTCCCGTCTTTCCATGCGAGATTGTAAAAATTCAGCGAATCCTTGATCTTGAAATGGAGGCCCGCATTCAGGTCGAGGATTTGCTGGTTGGTGCTCGCCAGCAATCGCCCTTCCTTGGTGAAAGCGGCCTTGATTTCGGGCAGGGTATTGACCTGGTCGTCCACGATTCGCCGGCCATAACTACGGGTGACGCGGAGAGCGAAGGATTGCACCGAGGGGTCGGACGCGCTTCGACCCGAGCTTTCCGGCAGGGATTGGTATTTGGCTAACCAGGTTTTCCAATCGCCTTCGCCTTTGCCGTTGTGTTCGAAGCTGCGTCGGTAGGATTTAAGTAGCCGTTCCGAGGGATCGAAGACGAAGGTATCGCGGAGGTAAAGTCGCCCATCTTCAGGATCGGCGTTGTCGTCCACGGGCAGGACCAGCGAAACCTCGACATCCCCGTTTTCCCGAATCCTGGATTCGGTATGCGATTCGGCGTCGGTCGCTCTAGGTAAAAGCGGAGACTCCCCATTTTTCCGCAAGTCGAACAAGGATTCGTAAAAATCCCGGTTCCGCTTCAGGAGTTCGTAGGTCTCCTGAGAGAGTCGAAATGAAGTAGGCCCGGCCAAAATGCCCCCTAAACAAAAGTCCCTGGCGCGAATCCATGCGCGGTCCAGGCCGTGTGCCGCGGCCCGAACGGGAAAAATCATGATTGCGAAACAACCCTGCCTACTTGGACCCTTATCGGTCCTGCAACGGGGGAGTTGTGCATGGATATGCGGGGAAAATCAGGGGGATGAGAACCCCATGGGATGGGCGAGCATTTCCTGGATCACTCGTAGTATTCGCGGCCCAAGTGGGTGATTTGTTCCTCGCCCATGAGATAGCGAAGGGTATTTTTCAGCTTCGTCTCTTGAATGAAAATATCGTGCTCTGGGTAGAGATTCGGAGCCGTCATGGGGCTCTTGTAATAGAAGGATAGCCATTCTTGAATCCCCTTGAGACCGGCGCGTTGGGCAAAATCCGTAAACAGGACGAGATCGAGAACGAGGGGGGCCGCCAAAATGGAGTCTCGACATAAAAAGTCCACCTTGACCTGCATGGGATAGCCCAACCATCCGAAGATATCGATATTGTCCCAACCCTCCTTGTTGTCCCCTCGCGGAGGGTAGTAATTGATGCTCACCTTATGGTGAATTTTCCCGTAGAGTTCTGGATAGACTTCTGGCTGCAGTATCGTATCCAAAACCCCCAGCTTGCTTTCTTCCTTCGTCTTGAATGAGCCCGGATCATCCAACACCTCGCCATCGCGATTGCCTAAAATATTGGTCGAGAACCACCCGCTGACACCCAAGTACCGGGCCTTGAAGCCGGGGGCCAGCACGGTTTTCATCAGTGTCTGACCCGTCTTGAAATCTTTTCCCGAGATTGGGACGCGCATTTCCATCGCCAACTCCTGCAAGGCCGGGATGTCCACCGTCAGGTTCGGGGCGCCGTTGCAAAAAGAAACCCCGCTTTTCAGGGCCGCATAGGCATAAATCATGCTGGGAGCGATGGAAGGGTCGTTATTTTTGAGCGCCGTTTCGAAATCCTTTAGGGATTTGTGGGATTCGGCAAGTTCAATGAAACTCTCGGTTGAGGCGCACCAGATCACGGCAAGCCGGGAGAGATTATTGCTCCTTTTGAAATCCTCCATGTCTTTCATGAGAGCCTCCGCCAAAGCCAGCTTATTGGATTCGGCCTTGATGTTGTCCCCCTTGATGTTTTTCACGAACCTCTGGTCAAAGACAGCCTTCATTGGGACGATCTTTTCCAGAAAATCCCCGACCTTCCCGACGTCTTCATCGCTGAGCACCCCCGCTTTTCGCGCGGCTTCCTTGGCGTTGTCAGGAAAGATATCCCAGGCGGCGAAAACCAGGTCTTCCAGTGTGGCCAAAGGAACTAAATCCTTGATCAAGGGATTTCTTTTGTCGGTTCTTTTTCCCAAGCGAATGTGACCCATCTGGGTCATGGACCCGATGGCCTTCGAATGTTTCCTCCGGATCAGTTCCACTCCGGCGATGAAGGTCGTGGAAACGGCGCCGAGGCCGACCAAAAGAACTCCGAGTTTCCCTTCGGCCGGTTGAATCTTAATGTCCTTTGCGATCATGTTTTCTCCTTGTTAAGTTCTGGTCCCGATAATTTCCTCGGCTCTTTTGAGAGCCTGATCGATGTTTTCCAAAACATTCGCTTCTCCCATCTCCTTCAGAAATCCGGCCCTTTCGATGGCGAACATCGGTTGCACGTGAATCCCTGAAAGCAGGAGTTGGGTCTTGTTGCGCCGGCACTGGCCGAGCAGGTCCCGCAAAGCCCTGAGAGCGGTCGCGTCCAGCGCCAGGACATGCCGCATTCGGAGGATCAGGACTTTAGGCGGAGTTTGGCCGACGTCCAGGGTGTCGCGCAGCAGTTCGGCGACGCCGAAAAAGAAGGCGCCTTCGGCCTCGTAAATGGATACTTCCTTGGGTATCCGACGCCGGGAAAGGGAGTCGCGGTCGTTGCGCAAGGCTTCTTCGCCGTTTTCGCCGGTCTCCATCTCCCCTTTGATTTCCCGGATGACAGCCACATTGGACATTCTCTTCACGAACAGGGCGAAGGCCATGAAGATCCCGACCTCCACTCCGACCGTCAGATCGACGAAGACGGTCAGGAAGAAAGTGGTGAGCATGACGATGACGTCGGAGCGCGGCGCCCTGAGAATCGTCTTGAAGGCGTGCCATTCCGCCATATTATAGGACACCACCATGAGGATGGCCG
>JAIOPF010000051.1 GCA_021414045.1 Deltaproteobacteria bacterium
CTCTGGAAAGCCGCCAAGCCCGGCGAGCCCGAGTGGGAATCGCCTTGGGGCCAAGGTCGCCCGGGTTGGCATATCGAGTGCTCCGCCATGAGCACCAAGCTGCTGGGGCCTTCCCTGGACATCCACGGCGGCGGCCGGGACCTGATTTTCCCGCATCACGAGAACGAGCGCGCCCAATCCGAGGGAAGCACCGGAAAACCCTTCGCGAAGTACTGGGTGCACAACGGTTTCGTCAACCTCAACGCCGACAAGATGAGCAAGTCGACGGGGAATTTTTTGACCATCCGCGACGTGCTCGCCGAGTACCCGCACGAGGCGGTGCGCTATTTCCTACTTTCCGCGCATTACCGGTCTCCGTTGGATTTCAACGACAACAACATGAAGGAAGCGCTGGCGGCGGTGGATCGGGTATATCAAACCTTGTCCCGACTAGAAGGGCATGAGTCGGCTTCGGGCGCCCCTTCGAATTCCGCCGCGCAAGAGGCCGCCTGGGCCGCGTTGCGGAGCTTCCCGCGGGATTTCGAGGCCGCGATGGACGACGATTTCAATAGCGCCCAGGTTTTGGGCGTCTGTTTCGATCTCCTCCGGGAGATCAATAAATTCCTCGATGCCGGCCCCTCCCAGGACCAGGTTGAAAAATTCCGCGCGGAAGCCAAGAATGCCTTTGCCAAGGTCGGCGTGTGTCTGGGGGTTTTTGACCAGCCGCCGGCCGAATATCTGGAGGCCCGTAAGCGCTTCACGTTGCGACAGTCCGACCTAGGCGAGGCGGAAATCTTGAAAAAGATCGCCGAACGCAAGGAAGCCCGCCGAAACAAGGATTTCAAGATGTCCGACAAAATTCGCGACGATCTGGCCGCGCGGGGGATTTTGCTCGAGGACAAGCCCGACGGGACCACCACCTGGAAAGCGAAGTAGGTGGTATATGAAAAAAGACAGGATCGTCCGCTACGCGCAGAAGATCGCCGCGCACGCCGACGCCAAATGGGTCGCCCCGGTTTTTTTTCTGCTCTTTTTCATCGATAGCTTCCTCGTCTTCATTCCCTGCGACAGCTTGTTGGGAACCACCATCGCGATACGCCCGCGGCACACGGTGAAATGGATGGCCGCGGCCGTCGCCGGCGTCGTCGGGGGCCTCGGGCTAGTGGTCCTCGCCAGCTATACCTTCCTGCATACCTATTTGAGTTCGGTGGTGCAGAACCACGCGATGTATTCCCAAGTCAACGATATCGTCGCGCATGCCCAGCAATATGGATACCTCGAGCTGACGGTCAGCGTATTCACCGTCGTGCCCTGCGTCATCGGCGCGATGGCCGCCTCCCTGATCGGGATGAATCCCTGGGCCGTCTACGGCATCGTCGTCGCGGCGAAGCTGCTGCGGGTTTTCCTGGCGGTTTGGATCATCCATTCCGGCGGGACCTTGATTAAGAAGATCGTTCGGGTTTACCTGAAAATTCCCGTTTAGCGCACGGAACTCCCGGCGCGATTCGGGCTGCGAGTCCTATGTTGATCCGTCCTTTCAAACTTTCCACCGAGATGACCCCCCGCGGCGACCAGCCGACCGCCATCGAATTCTTGAGCGAGGGATTCGCCCAAGGCCGGAAGGAACAGACGCTATTGGGCGTCACCGGCAGCGGCAAGACCTTCACGATGGCCAACGTCATCGTTCGCCTGCAGAAGCCGACGCTGGTGATGGCGCCCAACAAGACCCTCGCCGCCCAGCTTTACCGCGAGTTCAAGGATCTCTTTCCCGAGAACGCCGTCGAGTATTTCGTCAGCTACTACGACTATTACCAACCCGAGGCCTACGTTCCGGCCCAGGATCTCTTCATCGAGAAGGATTCGGCCATCAACGAAGAGATCGACAAGATGCGCCACGCCGCGACCCGAGCGCTGCTGGAGCGCAACGACGTCATCATCGTCGCCTCGGTCAGCTGCATCTACGGCTTGGGCTCGCCCGAGGCCTATCACGGCATGCTGGTCTTCATCGAGGCCGGCACTCAGGTGCCGCGCAACGAGCTGCTCAAGGAATTGACCAAGATTCAATACACCCGGAACGACTTCGACTTTCATCGCGGTACCTTCCGGGTGCGCGGGGATGTGGTGGAGGTCTTTCCCGCGCATCAGGAAGACAGGGCCATCCGCATCGAGTTTTTCGGCGACGAGGTCGAGACCCTCCAAGAGATCGATCCCCTGACCGGCAAGGTTCTGCAGAAGCTCGAGAAGATCGCGATCTATCCCGCCAGCCACTACGTCACTTGGGATGACGCGATGAAGCGCGCCGTGGTCAACATTCGCGCGGAACTCGATGCGCGCATCAAGTACTACCACGGAAACAACAAGCTGCTCGAGGGCCAGCGCATCGAGCAGCGGACGCGTTTCGACCTCGAGATGATGGAGGAGATCGGCTTCTGCAAGGGTATCGAGAATTACAGCCGGCATCTCACCGGGCGTGAGCCGGGCCAGCCGCCGCCCACCTTGATCGACTATTACCCCAAGGAATTCCTGCTCATCATCGACGAGTCCCATATCGGCGTCTCGCAGGTGCAGGGCATGTACAACGGCGACCGCGCCCGTAAGACCACCTTGGTCGAGTACGGATTTCGCCTGCCCTCGGCCCTCGACAATCGGCCCCTGCGCTTCGACGAATTCATGGCCTTGACCCACCAAATTCTCTACGTGTCGGCGACTCCGGGGGCCTACGAGTTGGAGCACAGCGTCGGCGCGGTGGCTGAGCAGGTCATCCGTCCCACAGGTCTGCTCGACCCCACGGTGGATATCCGGCCGGTGAAGGACCAGGTGGACGATCTCATCGAGGAGATCCGCAAGCGCATCTCCGTGGGCGAGAGGGTTTTGGTCACGACCCTCACCAAGAAGATGTCGGAAGACCTGTCCAAGTATTTCTCGGATATCGGGCTCAAGGTCCGCTACCTGCATTCCGACATCGATACCCTCGAGCGGGTGGCCATCATCCGGGATCTGCGGCGGGGCGTTTTCGACGTCTTGATCGGGATCAACCTGTTGCGGGAAGGTCTCGACATGCCCGAGGTCTCCTTGGTCGCGATTTTAGACGCCGACAAGGAGGGCTTTCTGCGTTCGACGCGGTCCTTCATCCAAACTTTCGGGCGCGCGGCGCGAAACGTCAACGGACACGTTATCCTCTACGCCGACCGGGTGACACAATCCATGGCCCAGGCCATCCAAGAGACGCAACGGCGGCGGAAGCTTCAGGAAGAGTACAATCGCGAGCACGGCATTACGCCCCAGACCATTAAGAAGAATATCCAGGATATCCTCACCAGTGTCGAGGAACAGGATTACTTCACGGTTCCTACCGACCTCGAAGGCTTGAAGGAAGAAGTCGAAATCGAAGCCATCCCAAAACTGCTCGAAAAACTTCGCAAGGAGATGAAGGCGGCGGCGGGAAAACTCGACTTCGAAACGGCGGCGCAAAAACGCGACCGCATCAAAGAGCTGGAATCCATCGCGTTGACGGTGGGTGTCAAAGGACCCTAGGTCGTTCCGCACTCCACCGAAACATCCTGCAGCTGCGCCGAGAAATCTCCGCCCGAACTCACCGAGAAGAGCCAGCGAAGATGCACTTGGATTTTTCGGCTGCCGTCCGCGCTTTGCACGTTGAAATCCTCGATGCGCGGCCATTCAAAGCTCTCAACCGAGCTATTGCTGTATTTTATTTCCGCGATTTCCTGCCCCGATACCTTGGGAGTTCCTCCTGGAGGAAGACCCTCGTAATTGCGGTGGTCGCTTTGGATGGACACGTCCATTCCTCCGGTTTCGTTGAAAAGCACCTCGGTCTTGAGGAGGATATTGCCTTGAAAGACGTAATCTCCCCCTCCGCAGGCTTCCGGAAGGGTTCGGGACGTGGAATAGGCTTCGACGGTCAGTGTGGTTGTTTTCTTCTCTGCGTTTTGAGCCCCTGA
>JAIOPF010000149.1 GCA_021414045.1 Deltaproteobacteria bacterium
AGAGCCCCAAGGTAGTCCCTGGGGCCATCCTGGTCGTGCGTAGCGGGAAGTGATTACCGCTTTTCGTGCCGACTCTTCGCCTTCTTGATCACGTTGTAGAAATGCCCCTGCGAAACCTCGAGCCACTTGATGGCGGTGTAAGCCTTCTCTTCGGCCGCGATATAGGCCGCCCAGAAGATATCCTCTAAATAATCCCTCAAGGTTTTTCCTTCCGCCAGGACGAATCCGTCCTGGTAGAGCGAGCTGCCCTTGTCGTTCAAATCGAAATCCTTGATGCGTTTGTAGAAGGTCGCCATCGACACGTCCAGCGCCTGGGCGGCGCCGATGGGCTTGTAGTCGGCGGCCGCGTAGGCCTTGGCGAAGATGACTTTTTCGTAGTCTTCCCAGTTGCGCCGGGAATCATAGCGGTTGTGGCCGTCGATCTTCACCGCGCCCGGTTCCTCCCGGGAAGAACTTCGCGAGGGACTCGCGGCCGCCGCGGTTTCGGTCCTGCCGCCGGAGATCTGCCGTTTTCCGAAACTTTCCGGCAGGGCCTTCGGCGTGAGCTCGCCGCCTTCGGCCAAGGCGCAGGCGACGCGGATGGTGTTCTCCAACTCGCGGATATTTCCGGGCCAATCGTATTCGACCAAACGCTTCATGAGGCCGCCGCTGATCTTGGGGTGCTTCTTGATGCCGTGTTCTTTCGCGTAGTTCGCGGCGAAGCGTTCGGCCAAAAGGGGGATGTCCTCGCGGCGTTCGCGCAGAGTCGGAAGCGGGATGCGGATTTGGCAAATGCGGTAGAAGAGATCCTCGCGGAACAGCCCCTTCTCGATCAAGTCCTCGAGGTTTTTGTGGCTGGCGCTGACGACGCGGGCATCGAAGCGCACCGGCTTGGAATCGCCCACCGGCGTGATCTCGCCTTCCTGCAGGGCCCGCAGCAGCTTTACTTGTAGACCCATCTCAAGCTCGGCGACTTCGTCCATGAAGATGGTGCCGCCGTCGGCTTCGAGAAAGAGGCCTTTCTTGTCCTTGCTGGCGCCGGTGAAGGCCCCCGCTTTATAGCCGAAGAGCTCGCTCTCGATCAGATTAGGCGGAATGCCGCCGCAGTTGATCGCGACGAAACGCGATTGGGCCCGCTGCTTGTTGTTGTAATGCAGGGCCTTGGCGATGAGCTCCTTGCCGGTTCCGGTCTCGCCGTTGATGAAGACGGAATTATTCGTCTCCGTGATCTTGTCGAGAAGCTTGAAGACTTCGTACATGGTCTTGCTGCGGGCGTCGATGTTCTCTTAGGCGTAGTTCGTCGGCGGCTTGTCGGAGTTCTCGCGCAAGAGCTCGCCAGTCGGGCCTTTAGCTGGGCTTGCGCCTTCTCATAGGCCTCGAAGAGCTTGGCGTTCTCGATGGCGATGCCCGCTTGGTCGCAGAAAGCCTGGAGCAGGGGGTAGCGGCCCTTGTGGAAGGCGCCGGGGCGGTAGCGATGGTCGAGGTAGAGGACGCCCACCGTCTTGTTCCGCGATTGGATGGGCAAGCAGAGGATGGACCTCAGCTTGAGGATCATGACCGACTGATATTCGTTGAAGCGGCCGTCCTGGGTCGCGTCGTCCGATTCCACCATCTCGCCGGTGTTCAGGGCCTGCTCGGCGACCTTGGACGAGATCTCGGTCAAGCTAGGATTCATCGCGGTGTTGATCGAGGCGCGTACTTCGAGCCGTTCGTGCTCGTTGAGCAGCAGGATGAGGCCGCGCTCCGCGCCGGAGAGCTCCAAGGCGTACTGCAGGACGTTTTTCAGGACGAAGTCGAGGTTGGTCTCGGCGTTGATGTAACGGCTCAACTCGAGGAGCTTGGCGTACTCGCTCTCGGCGACTTGGCTGAGATAGACCGAGCTTTGCGCGCGGCGCGGAGATTCGATGTTGGCTTGGGTGATCGCTGGCTCGCGGGACGCCGCGCTGCCGTCGCTCTCGAGTAAATTGGAGACCTTGGTCCACTCGATGCGTTGGTCGGAGTCGAGTTTTCCGGATTCCAGGTCTTTCAAGATTTCTCGAGCCTCCTCGCGCCGTCCCTGATCCAGCGAAAGTTTCGCGCGGGCCAGTCGTATCGCGAAACGTTGCGCCGCCAGGTTTTCTTGGCCCTCGGTCAGGGCTTCGGCCTGGTGCAGGGTTTCGGCGGCCAAGTCGAAGCGCTTTTCGCGCCGGTGGATGTCGCCCAATTCGAGTTTGGCCGTCGCGAGGAAATAACGTTCGTAAGCGCCCTTGGCTCCCATCGATTGGCAGAGTTGAATCGCGACCTTCAGGTGGGGAACGGCCTCGGCCAGTCGGTTCAAGTGTCCGAGGATGATGCCCAGGTTGGTCTCGATGCCGGCCTGCGACTGGAAATCTTGGACCTTCTGCGAGATGGCCAGGGCGCGTTCGTAATATTTCAGGCTTTCTTCGTACTCGCTGCGGGTGTGGTGGATGTTGCCCAAGCCGTTGTAGGCCCGGAGCAGCATCTCGAGATTCTTTTGGTCCTTCGCGAGCTCGACGCAACGCTTGAAATGCTCGATGCCCTTCGCGAAGTTTTTCTTCGCGCTCTCGATCTCTCCCAGGTGGTAGAGGCATTTCAGCTGCAAGACCTCGTTTTGGAGGCTCGCGGCGAATTTTAGCTCTTGTTCGAAGTGCGCCGAGGCGGCTTCGAGCTTGCCCAGCCCTAGCAGCACCGCTCCTAGGTCGTTGTTGTTGACGCCTCGTCTCTCTTCGAGGGTCAGCGCTCGCGACTCGGCCTCGCTCTTCTGGAAGATCTCTTCGGCTTCTTTCAGGTTGCCCTCGAGGTAATGGATGCGTCCCAAGTAATTCTCGCAGACCAGCCTTCGGATGGTGTCCCCCAGCTCGAATTCTTCCATCATCGTCAAGGCCGCGTGGAAAGAGGCCTTCGCCTTTTCCAAGGAGTTGGAGCGGAGATAGGCCGCGCCCAGGTGTTCGTAGGCGGAAACCTTCATCTTCGCGTGTGCGGCTTGATTCTGCAATTTTTTCAGGCGATCGCGAAGCGCGTCGAAACGGGCCAAGGCCTCGGGCAGGCGGTTCAGCGCGAGCAGCTCTTCCCCGATCTTGAGTTGGATGCGCGTGACGGCGTCCAGATCGTCGCCGGCGAGAGGCTCGGCCTGAAGGAGATTTTCGAGCGAGGCTTGGGAGAGCCCCTTGCGGCTCTGCTGTCGGGCGAGCTCGAAGAGGGCTTCGCGCGATTCGGCGCCCAGTCCGGAACGTCCGAGGTGGTATAGCTTGTCCGCGGCCTTGTCTTCCTTGGCGGAGAAGATTTTCGCCCAAACGGCGTGCTTCTCTTTCGCCTCCGCGGCCTCGGCGTTTTTTTCTATCCAAGCCATGAAGTAGGGATTCGCGATGCGGTAGGCCTGGGAGGATTCGTCGCGTTGCAAGTAACCCAGGTTGAGCAGTTCTAGGATCCAATAGGGCAGGTCTTCCAGGCTAGAAGTTTCTTGGAGCAGCTCGGCGGAAATCGCCCCGGGTTGCAATGCCATCCACGTCAGCAGCTCTCGCGCCGGTTGGTCGAGTTTTTCCAAGTCCTTTCGGAAAGCGCCTTCCAAGGCGTCGGAGGCGCGGGCCCTGGAGAAGTCGACGCCCAAGTCCTCGATGTTTTCCGCGCTCCAACGGCCGTTTTCGTCGAAGAGCGCCCCTTGGCGAATCAGCTCTTCGAGGATTTCCGTCAGGAAGCGGGGCGAGCCCTGGCTGCGGCGAAGCAATTCGTCGACTAGCGCCTCGGGCGGCTGGGTCAAGCCCGTGAGCGCCGACAGGTACTCGCGGATTTCCTCTTCGTGGAAGGGTTCGAGGCGGAGGATTTCGGCTCCCGCGATTTCGCCGATGTCCTCCTCGGTCGCGGCGATGGCCAGCGTCGGGGTGGCGATGCTGATCAGGCTGAGTGAGAGCGCTTGGATTTGTTTCGCGTTCAAGTCGTCATAAATCAGGCAAGCGGCTTCGTGAACTTCCGGGATTTCGGCTCCCTCGCAATTTTGCGTGCGGACGCCCGCGAGTTGGGAACGAAAGCGCAGTTCTTTGAGGAATCGCGTCTTCCCCATGCCCGAGGGGCCGACGATGACGAGAAGACGGGGTTCGGCCGGCGAGCCCTTCTTGCCGAAGGCGGCGTCGAAGTTGCGTTGGAAGGCTTGAAGAGCCGCGCTTCTGCCGATCAGCTGGGTCTCGTTGGGAAGGTAGCTGAGCGAGGTGGCCTCGGTTTCGAGGGAGATTTTTTTTCCGGAGAGCCTGGCCAGGAGACGCAAGGCGTTTCCGGCGGTGGCCGGGCGTTCGGCGGGATTTTTTTTCAGCAATTGCGCGAGGACCTCCGAGAAGGCGGAGGAGAGCTTGGGATTTTCACGTTCGGCGGGCGGAGGCTCGAGGGTCTCCTGCCGGCGCAGCATTTCGCTGAGGCCCTTCGCGGCGAAGGGGTTTTTGCCGACGGCGCATTCGTAGAAGGTGACGCCCAGGCTGTAGAGGTCGGCTCGGGTGTCCGGTTGGTTTCCCAGCACGATCTCGGGCGCCATGTAGGCGGGGGTTCCCGCGAGAGAGCCGCGAGGACGAAAACCCGCCATTCCGAAATCGATGATTTTCACCTGCTTGCCCTGGTGCAAGAGCAGGTTCTCGGGCTTGATGTCGAAATGCGGGATGCGGTGCGTGTGCAGGTACTCCAGGGCGCGGAGGGCCTGGATGAAAAGTTCTTCGAGTTGTTCGGGATCGGCCTTGCGTGTGCCGGCATAGATGTCCCCGCCGTCGACGAACTCGCTAGTGTAATAATGACGGTCGCTCTGCCCATCGGTGCCAAAATCGAGAATCTTGGCAATGTGGGGATGGGAGAGCTGCTTTAAGATCGAGAATTCGGCTTTGAAGTGGGCTGCCGCCTCCTGGGGGCTGAGATTGGCGATGGCCTGCTTGAGTAGCTTCAAGGCCAGCTTCTGTTTGCCTTTCTCGACCAGGAAGACCTCACCGGCCAGTCCTTGACCCAGGGTTTTGAGTACTTGATAGTCGTGATCGATGGTCTGCATGGGGGCAACTCCAGGGTCTGAATCCGCGATAATATTGAGAGAAGCATGTTCCCCCAAAGGGAGGCTGTCGGGCACACAGCCTAAAACAAATGCGATTTCAGGGGTTTAAGTTCACTTTTCGATCCAGATTTTCAGAAATTATACATTTCTGTCGCGGCACTCGCCTATCAAAATTATATAAAATAGAATTTTTATTCAGAAACTGGGATTTGCGA
>JAIOPF010000001.1 GCA_021414045.1 Deltaproteobacteria bacterium
GTGACGTCGATCATCGTCAGGTCCATGCAAACGCGACCCGCCACGGGAGCTCGCTTGCCCCGGAGCAGGACTTCTCCGCGATTGCCGAGGCTGCGCAGGTAACCATCGGCATACCCCACCGGCAGGACGGCGATACGGCTGGGACGGGAGGCCACCCAGGTTCCGCCGTAACTGACCGCAGTCCCGACGGGAATTTCTTTGAGGCTCACGATGGCGGTTTCAAAATGCATGACGGGCTTGAGTTCTCGCCCGGACTCGAATCTAGGATGCGGGTTGGAGCCGTAGAGCAGGATCCCGGGACGCGCCCAATCGTCCTTCCCGACCTTGCCGCCAAGAATCGCGGCGCTGTTCGCCAGATGAAAAACCTTCGCTTCGGGCATTTCGGAACGCAGGAGCTTCTCGACTTCGGAGAACCGAGCGAATTGTTCGGCGGTGGGCCCTTCGAAAGTCACGTCGGCCTGAGCGAGGTGGCTCATCACTCCGGCGAGTTCGAGATGAGGGGCAAGACGGATGGCCTGCAAAATTTCCGGAACTTCTTCGGGAAACACCCCCAAACGGGTCATGCCCGTATCCACTTTAAGATAGACCGGCAACGATTCAGAGGCGGAAGCTTCGAGGGAACGAATTTGTTCGACGTTATAGAGGACGGGGCTCAATCGGAATTCGGACAGTAATTTTCCGGATGCCGAAAAGGGACCTCCGAAAACCAAGATGGGGGCGGATATTCCCGACTCGCGCAAGGCAATGCCTTCTTCAGGAGTCGCGACGCCCAAGGCCGCCGCGCCCGCCTGCTGCAGGACCCTCGCCACCGAAACGGCGCCGTGACCGTAGGCATTGGCCTTTACCACCCCCAGCAACGGAACCTCTTTCCCCGCCAAGCGTTTCGCCAAGGCGAAATTATGGCGCAAAGCCTCGAGATCGATACGGGCGACCGTCGGTCGTAATGGGTTTAAAACGGGACTTTCTTTCATGCCGATGTTTCGCTATTAGCTGCCAAGATCGATATGTCAACTTTGCAAATTACCCATGTCGGACATGGCACCAATTTGATACAAATCCAAGGCCAGAATTTCCTGACCGACCCCGTTTTTTCGAGCCGAATCTTCAGGTTTTTCAAGCGCCGCAAGCCCGAGGGACTGGTACCGCAAGACCTGCCGCCCCTGTCGGCGATCTTGGTCAGCCACGCTCACTACGACCACCTCGATATCTTCAGTTATAAATATTTCAAGACCACCCTTCCGGTCGTCGTCCCGAAAGGCTTGGGGAAGTTTTTTTCCAAATTCCTCCCGAATCCCGTGGTCGAATTGGCGCCGGGCGGCAAACACCTGCAGCAAGGCGTGGAAATTCACGCCCTACCCGTCCGACACCACGGCAGCCGTTGGCTACCGATCCGACATCGGGCCGCGACGGCCTACCTGCTCAAATCGCCGGAGTCCTGCGTCTATTTCTGCGGGGACAGCGCCTACGGCCCTCACTTCCAAAATGCGGGCGAAAATTTTTCCATCGACGCGGCCCTCCTGCCTATCGGCGGTTACCATCCCCGCTGGTGGCTGAAAAAACAAAAGATGACCCCGGAAGAGGCCTTGCAGGCCTTCGAGGACCTCCGGGCGAAACAGATGATCCCCATCAATTGGGGAGTCTTCGATTTTTTCCGGGAAAATCCGGAAGAGGCCTGGAAACGCCTCGAGGCGGGGGCCGCCCAGAAGGCCCTGGGACCCCGCGTCCGGCTCTTGCAGCCCGGGCAGGTTTTTTCGGCATGAGGCTCCGTTGACTTCCCCGTGATTAAATTTTATAGAAACTTGGCTTTAGCAAACACCCTAGGGGAGCCCGAGCGGGCTGAGAGTTCCGATTTTAAGGTCGGAAGACCCTTCGAACCTGATCCGGTCAATGCCGGCGTAGGAAAGCGGTAGAACATGATTCAGATTCGGCTCAACGGCCAATCCCAATCCATCTCCGAAGACCTCAACCTAGCCGACCTGCTCGCTCGATTCGAGGTCGACCCGCGAAAAGTCGCGGTCGCCAAGAACCTCGAAGTCGTGGTGCGCTCCGAGTTGGATCGGACCATGCTGCGCGATGGGGACGAAATCGAAATCTTTCAAGCGGTAGGAGGCGGATAAATGCCGACGCAAACGACTTATCAAATTGCCGACAAGATTTTTCATTCCAGACTCCTCCTCGGCACGGGTAAATATCCCTCGCACGAGACGATGCGTTCCGCCCACGAGGCCTCGGGCACCGAGATGGTCACCGTCGCGATACGTCGTATCGACTTGGCAGCCCCCAAAGGCGAGTCTCTCCTCGACTTCGTCGACCGCGAAAAAATCGCCCTCCTGCCCAACACCGCCGCCTGCTTCACCGCCGAGGACGCCATCAAGACAGCCCGCTTGGCGCGGCAGGCCCTCGAGACGAATTGGATCAAGCTCGAGGTCATCGGCGACGAGAAGACCCTCTTCCCCGACGTCGGCGCGACGCTGAAGGCCGCGGAGGTCCTCGTCAAGGAAGGCTTCGTGGTCTTGCCTTACACCCTCGACGATCCCGTGGCCTGCCGGCAGTTCGAAGAGTTGGGCTGCGCCGCGGTCATGCCGCTGGCGGCTCCGATAGGATCGGGCCTGGGCATTCGCAATCCCTACAACCTAAGGATCATCCTCGAGCAGGCCAAAGTGCCGGTCATCGTCGACGCGGGCGTGGGTTGCGCCAGCGACGCCGCCGTCGCCATGGAACTCGGCTGCACGGCGATCCTCATGAATACGGCCGTCGCCGGCGCCCGCGATCCCGTCGCGATGGCCCAGGCGATGAAGCTCGCCACCCAGGCCGGACGCCTGTCTTTCGAAGCCGGAAGAATCCCGAAAAAACTCCACGCCAGCGCCTCGAGCCCTCTCGAAGGATTGGTCGTCGGGTCTTGACCCACAGCCAAAAAGGAAGCCGCATGAACGCCCTCCCCGAAAAAATGCTCGAAGAATTTCAACAGCTCGACGCGGACGCCACGAGGCCTTTTCCGGGCTCCAAAAAAATCTATATCCCGGGTAGCCGGGCCGACTTGCGGGTTCCCATGCGAGAGATTTCGCTGAAGGCGCCAAATGCCCCGGTTTGCGTCTACGATACTTCCGGGCCCTACACCGATCCGGAAGCAAAGATCGACTTGCTCCAAGGGCTTCCCCCCCTGCGTTCCGGCTGGATTGAAGAACGCGGAGACTCCGAAAAGCTGTCCGATTTGAGCTCGCAATACGGACGCGCCCGCAACGCCGACCCGAAACTGACGGCGTTGCGCTTCGAGCACAACCTCCGCACTCCGCGCCGCGCGAAGTCGGGCGCCAACGTCAGCCAGATGCATTACGCCCGTAAAGGCATCATCACCCCCGAAATGGAATACATCGCGATACGCGAAAGCCAGCGCCTCGAGGCCGCCCGAGAGGCCGCTGCCCTGCAACATCCCGGCAATTCCTTTGGCGCCGCCATTCCCGCCGCGATCACTCCCGAATTCGTCCGCCAAGAAGTCGCCTTGGGCCGCGCCATCATCCCCGCCAACATCAATCACCCCGAGCTCGAGCCCATGATCATCGGCCGAAATTTCTTGGTGAAGATCAACGCCAATCTCGGAAATTCCGCGCTGAGTTCCTCGATCCAGGAAGAGGTCGAGAAGCTGCTCTGGTCCATCCGTTGGGGCGCGGACATCTATCAAGCCTTGGAAAAAGTCGGCGGCAAGGCCGAGGAGCTCACCTGGGAGATCTTTCGCGACACCTTGGTCGAACAGGCCGAGCAGGGCGTGGATTATTTCACGATCCATGCGGGCGTCCGCCTAGCCCACGTGCCGCTCACCGCGAAACGCGTCACGGGCATCGTCTCCCGCGGCGGATCCATCATGGCGAAGTGGTGCCTCGCCCATCATCGCGAGAATTTTCTACACACCCACTTCGAGGAAATCTGCGAGCTGATGAAGGCCTACGACGTCTCCTTCTCTCTTGGAGACGGCCTGAGACCCGGTTCCATCGCCGACGCGAACGACGCGGCCCAATTCGCCGAGCTGGAAACGCTAGGCGAATTGACCAAGATCGCCTGGAAGCACGAAGTTCAGACGATGATCGAGGGCCCCGGCCACGTCCCCATGCACATGATCCAAGTCAACATGACCAAGCAGTTGGACGAATGCGGGGAAGCTCCCTTCTACACCCTGGGGCCGCTGACCACCGACGTGGCTCCCGGCTACGATCACATCACCTCGGCGATCGGGGCCGCGATGATCGGTTGGTTTGGGACGGCCATGCTTTGTTACGTCACTCCCAAAGAGCATCTCGGACTTCCCAATCGCGAGGACGTGAAGGCGGGCATCATGGCCTACAAAATCGCCGCTCATGCCGCGGATCTGGCCAAGGGACATCCGGGCGCCCAACTTCGCGACGACGCCCTTTCCAAAGCGCGCTACGAATTTCGTTGGGAAGACCAATTCAACCTTTCCCTGGATCCCGAAACCGCCCGCGCCTTTCACGACTCTACTCTGTCCCACGATTCCGCTAAATTGGCGCATTTTTGTTCGATGTGCGGCCCTCATTTTTGCTCGATGCAAATCACTCAAGAAGTACGGGAGTATGCACAGAAAAAGGGAATTGAGGCGGCGGAATTGGGGCTTCAACAGGGATTGGAAGAAAAATCCCAAGAATTTCAGAAGCGTGGACTTCGAATCGACTAGCGTTTCTCTCACAAGAAAAAAAAACTTCAAGGATTAAGCCTCGTTGCGGCAAGCGTCTTGCTATGAGCAAAGACTGTACATAAAATCGAACCTTGCCGCATTAAAAGGATCTCTGTCTGGGTAAGGAATTTTTGGAGTTCTTTTTTGTGCGCA
>JAIOPF010000024.1 GCA_021414045.1 Deltaproteobacteria bacterium
CTTCGGCTCCGGGTGGCCCCGGAGCGATGCCTCCTCCGGCGCCCGCTGCTCCCGCGGCACCGGCTCCAGGTGCGCCTAGCGCACCCTCGGCTCCGCCGCCGGCTCCCACCAGCTGGTAAAGAAACGGTTCAAATAAAAACCCCGTTCCGATGTCGGAACGGGGTTTTTATTTTTACTCCGCAAATTCTTTTGAAATTGCTTCGCGACTAAACTTTTAGGACATTGGTAGCTTGAGGTCCTTTGGCGCCGGTGCTCAGGTCGAATTCGACCGTCTGTCCTTCGGCCAAGGTCTTATAGCCGTCCCCACCGATGGCGGAGTAGTGGACGAAAACATCTTGTCCGTTTTCCTGCTCGATGAAGCCGAAGCCTTTATTATTATTGAACCACTTCACCTTGCCGCGTTCACGATCTGCCATAAGGTTACCTCCTGAAAAACAGCCGTCCCCGAGCTGTCCGAATGCTAAAAATCCCCGCCGATCGAGCCTTGAAAAAGCTCGTTCGAAAAGGGATTTATCGGTGATAGTTCAAGGACTGCTTCATTGTTAAAACATCTCATCGCGGCCTGGCTTTTGCTTTGATGAGTACTACCTAAACTGGAATTTTAACCCAGAAGCGCCGAGTATCCCAGGCGTCTTTAGTTGTCAACTGTGGACTGGGGGCTTGGGGCGGAATCGCCTTGTGGAGTGTCGAGAAGGATGAAGACTTCGTTGGGACGCATGTAGCCGAAACGTTCTCGGGCGAGATACTCGAGGTAACGCGGGTCTTGAAGCCGTTGTACTTCGGCGCGCAATTCTTCCTGCTGCTTCATCAGTCCGGTATTTTCGTTTTGCAGGGAGCGGGAAAGCGTTTTCAATCGGACCAAGTCGAGGATGCCGTTGCGGCTGAACAAGGTCAGGAGGCCGAAGCCGGCGATGATGAAAAAGACGCCGCCGACGAAAACCCTTTTTAAGAAAGGGGTGAGTTGACCGCGCGGGCGGGCGGATTTCTTTTTGGGGGCCGAATTTTTCACTTAAGAAAGCCGTAGCAGAAAACGCGGGGAAATTCATGCATTTTTTAGCGGGCGGGATGCATTTTTATCGAAATGCGAATTTCTAAAAAAGCGTGTCTTGCTTGGCCTTGGGATCCCCCATGTAGCGTTCGGGGCGGGGCAGGCCGAAATATTGGTAGGCGAGATCGGTGGCCACGCGGCCGCGGGGCGTGCGCTGAAGGAAACCGCATTGGATGAGGAAGGGTTCGTAGACGTCTTCGATGGTGTCTTTTTCCTCGCTGATCGCGCTGCTCAAAGTCTCGACCCCGACGGGGCCTCCCTGGAATTTTTCGATGATGGTCAGCAGGATCTTTCGGTCCATGTGGTCGAAGCCCTTTTCATCGACCTCGAGCAATTTCAATTCGGTGGCCCCTTCTTGGGTGATGGGGATGTCTAGAATCTTGGCCGAGCGCTTCACGATCGTCGCCAATTCATCGGCGCTGTAAAAATCCAAGCGGGCGACCACGCCGAAACGATCCCTTAGGGGCGAGGTCAAGAGTCCGGCGCGGGTGGTGGCTCCGACCAGGGTGAAACGCGGCAGGTCCAGCTTGATCGTCTTGGCCGAGGGGCCCTGACCGATCACGATGTCGAGCTGAAAGTCTTCCATCGCTGGGTAAAGGATTTCCTCGACCGTCGTGTTCAAGCGGTGAATCTCGTCGATGAACAAGACGTCCTTTTCCTCGAGGTTTGTCAATAGGGCGGCGAGATCTCCGGGCCTCTCAATGGCGGGACCGGAGGTGGATTTCATGTTGGCGCCCATCTCGTTGGCGATGATGTTGGCCAAGGAGGTCTTGCCCAGACCGGGAGGACCCGAGAAAAGGCAGTGATCGAGGGGTTCGCCGCGTTGCCTGGCGGCCTGGATGAAAATGGAAAGTTTTTCCTTGAGCGCGGTCTGTCCGACGTACTCCGCGAGATTTTGCGGGCGCAGCGATCGGTCGATCACTTCTTCCTCGGGAAGAACCGCGGCGGCATCGACTTGGAGGTTCTCTCGCGACATGGCAAGGATTTAACTTAAGTTCCCGGCTTAAACAACAGCGAAAAGCGCAGATAATCCGGATACAGCTTCTTTGCCCTCATTTGCATGCGAATCTGCTCGAAACCCAAGCGGAACCGCCCCTTGTCGTTGGCAAGGTCGAAGCTGAGCTCTTCCCGGGAGAGGCTGATGTTTTTTTCCGTTTCCTCGGGGACTTTTTTGTCTCCCGGCTTATCGGGGAAGTGCTTTTGCATCAGGCCTTGAATGACCGGTTCCAGGTTCAGCTTCCCAATTGGCTGTCCCCTTAAATAAAGATCTATTTCGAAATTTGCCTTCGATTGCGTCGCACAGAGCGGGGATTCGTCATAGGGCTTGGGACATTCGTCGGCGGGGCGGCCGGGTTCCAGCACCCGAACGGTCGACGATGGAAAATAATCGTCGAATCCCCTTACGGCCACTTCTCGATCCATGGAACTGGCGAGCAGAAAGTTGACCCAAATGGGCTCGGGCTCGAAGGCGGCCGCGGGGGGCAAGGAGGGATCCCGGTTCAATAGGCCGCGCAGTCTTTGGCTTCGGCAATTTTTCTCATCGGCGCCGTCGCCGTAAATGAGTTTTCCAAAATAAGGCCGCAGGGATTCGCAGTCGACGAAACTTTCAAGATAATCGACTTGCCTCAAGAGCCCCTCTCGGTCCGATTGAGGAAGCGCGGAAAGTTTTTCGATTGTCACGTCGCCGTCTTTCAATCCGGCGTTACGCAGCAATGACTGTAAACGCGCCTCCTGGCTTCGGCGTGTGGTGGAAAAGGCGCTAAGGGGACCCGTGGTGCCGAGCAGGGCCAGAAGGCTCAAACTCACAGGAATCCATTGGATGCGCTGTTTTTTCGAGAAGATCAGATAAAGGCAGAGTCCAAGACCCCAGGCGCTGAGGAGGATGGCGAAATAACGCGGCGCCGTCCAGCCGAAGCGTTGGATGCGAAGGATAGCGGTGTATCCGATCGTCGTCAGCATCGGCAGCAGGGCCGTGAAGAAGCCTTTTTCGAAAATCTTCAGCCAGCGCTGCTTCGCATCCTGGCGCAGGGGATAGAGCAGGAGATAAGTCAGCAGTCCGAAGGCGCCGAAGAAAAGAAAGATGGCGGCTTTCTCGGAATCGAGGGTTTTAAAAGTCGCCAACCCGACGAGGAGCCAAAGTTCCATCACTAAGCCGATCGCGATGGCCAAGGGCACCAGGACGAAAGACGCGAAAAATTTGAGGACGCGAGGGTAGGGACGGGGAGAGCTTTCCAGGGCTTCGAAGTCCTGGGGAACCCCGGCGAGAAAAAACCAGGTATTGAAGACTCCGAGGATGCCTCCGGTTAAAACCAGTAGAATTTTGCCGAAGGCGGCGAAGCGCAAGACCTGAGCCAAGGCGGCAAAGAAGAGGTTACTGCCCAAGAGCAAGGTTAGCGAAAAAAGTAGGGCCAAGAGGAAGCGAAGGAAGATGGCCTTGTTGTATTCCCAAAAGCCTCGCGGCTCTTGTCTGCCCAGGAAGGGAGCGTAAGCCGCGAAAAAATGTAGCGCGAGGAACAGTCCGCCGCATTCGAAAAAAAAGGAGACTGGGGGCGCTTCGAAACTTATCCGCGTCAGGCGAAAATAGTAGAGCCCCAAGGTGGCGCATCCGACAAGGAGCGGAAGCCAGGTATTCCAGGGTTTTCGGAAGCGGCGCTCGGCGATCAGGCTAAGCGAGTAGAGCCAAGAGATTCCTAGGATACAGGTGAGGATTAAGCGCCAATGTGCCGGCTCTTTCATCCCGCCGATGTCGGGCTGCGTAAAACCGAGCTGAACGACGAGGGCGGTGCCGAGGGTCGCGATCAGGAGAACGCCGGGAAACCTCGAGAGGGAACGGCGCGCCGAAACCAGCAAGGCCGCCCTAGCGGAAATCGAATCTTCTTCGTTGGACTTCATGCGAGTTTCCTTCCAGAGATTGTCCGAGCCCTGTTCAGGACAAAGCTTTCAGGCCTTCGCGAACCAGTTTTTCCAAGGGTAAGTCCGATGCTCCGGGGATGGATTTCAAGGCCTGTTGCGCTTCCTGCCGCGTATATCCCAAATTGACCAGCGCGCTGATCGCCTCTTCTGAAATCGAGGCGGGAGCCGCCAGGGAACCTGGCAAGGGATCGGTGCCCCCCTTGGCCAGCCACACCAAGACTTTGTCTTTGAGTTCGACGATCAGGCGCTCCGCGGTTTTTTTGCCGATACCGGGGATGGCGGTCAGCCGAACCAAGTCTTCGCCGCGGATGGCCGTGGCCAAATCCTCGACCGGTAGTCCTGACATGATCGTCAAGGCTAACTTGGGTCCCACATTGCTGACTTGAATCAATTTGAGGAACAACTCCTTCTCGGAGGCGCGGCGAAATCCGTAAAGGCTGAGGTTGTCCTCGCGCACGACCGTATGGATGGTGAGCTCGATCGAGGCGCCGGGCAAGGGGAGTTGCATCAAGGTGCTTTTCGCCAGATGGACGAGATAGCCGACACCGCCCGTGAGGACGATGGCATAGTCGGTTCCCACCTCGAGAAGGGTTCCTTGCAGGTATGCGATCATCCGGCCTTCACCTTTCTCATCATGCGGTAGGAGTTGGCATGGCAGAGGGCCACCGCGAGGGCGTCGGAGGCGTCGGTGAAGGCCGCTCCCGGAAGCTTGAGCAGGGCTTGCACCATTTTTTGAATTTGTTCCTTGCTGGCGTGGCCGTAGCCCGTGACGGCCTGCTTCACCTGCAGGGCGGTATACTCGAAGATCGGCCTTCCGGCTCGCGAGGCCGCGACCATGGCGGCTCCACGGGCATGGCCCAGCTTGAGGGTGCTCTGCACGTTTTTCGCGACGAAGATATTCTCGATGACCACCGCCTCGGGGGAAAATTTGGCGATGAGGACCTCAATCTGGTCATGAATAAAACAGATCCGGTCGCTGAAGGCGGCCTTGGCGGGCGGAAAGATGCCCCCGTTGTCCAGGTGGGCGATTCGTCCCTGCGCCTCTTCGATGATCCCGTAACCGGTGACGACACAGCCGGGGTCGATGCCAAGAATCCGCATAAACACCTATTTGGTCAGTTTTTCCATTTCCTCTTCGGAGATATCGAAATTCGCGTAGACGTTTTGCACGTCGTCGTGGTCCTCGAGGTTTTCCATCAGCTTGAGCATTTTTTCGGCGGGATCCCCGGTCAACTTGACGGTGTTCTGGGGGATCAAGCCGATCTTGGCGCTGAGCGTGGGGAGATTCTTCGCTTTAATCGCTTTTAGCACGGCTTCGAAACCGGAAGGATCGGTGACCACCTCGAAGACGTCTCCACCGTCATGGATATCCTCGGCGCCAGCGTCCAGGGTGAGCTCCATCAGGGCGTCTTCGGTGGTCGCCTTCTTGTCGACGGCGATGCTGCCCTTTTTATGGAAAATCCAACCCACGGATCCCGACTCGCCCATATTGCCGCCGCCCTTGCTGAGCATGTGGCGGATTTCGGCGACGGTGCGATTTTTGTTGTCGGTCAGGACTTCGACCATGATCGCCGCGCCGCCGGGCCCATAGGCCTCGTAAGTGATCTCGTCGTAGTTGACGCCTTCCATCTCGCCGGAGCCCCGCTTGATGGCCCGGTTGATGTTGTCGTTGGGCATGTTCTCGGCCTTGGCCGCGTCGATGGCGGTGCGCAGTCGCGGGTTTCCACCGGGATCGCCGCCGCCCATCTTGGCGGCAACGGTGATTTCTTTGATGAGCTTGGAGAAGATTTTTCCGCGCTTGGCGTCGGTAGCGCCTTTTTTTGCGTTTTATGGTGGCCCATTTACTATGACCGGACATGAGAAAACCTCGAATTCTTAACAGGAAATTGAAGCAAAGACTTCATTTCGGGATACCTGAGCGAGGCCGATTTCACAAGAGAAAGTTTGGCGCGGAGGGCTGGGCGGCAAGAGATCTTATTCCCAAAAGTTTCAAGGTCTCCTCGAATTCGCCGGGCAAGGGAGTCTCGCTGAACAGGCAGCGAAGGTTTTTTCCGAGCTTCGCTCGGAGGCGTCGTCTTTGCACTCCCCAGCGAAGTTTCCCTGGTAGGTCCGTCGCGCTGGAGGGCGGCGACAGCGAGGAGAGGAGAGGCCGCATCGCCGTGATCCAGTCGTTGGGGAGCAAAATCGCCTCCGGACGGAATTTTTGGATTTCAAGCAGGGGATCGCCGCCTTTCTCGGCGAAGACGGACTGCATGGCGGTGAAAATCGGCCAGTAAAGGGCGACGATACGGGCGAAGGTATGGCTCAAATCGGCGGCCGAAAGGAGGCGCCTCGACTTGCCCGTGCCTAGGGCGTGACTGAGGCGGGCGCAGACTTCGTTGACGTCGCCGTAACGTAGCGGCCTCTCCTCGATTTCTCCCCTAGGACCGATGCGCAGGGGGCTCATCTCGCGATCTTCCGTCAGGGACGCTCGAAGGTGGCGGTAGGCCGCGTGATGCTTGGCCTCGGAACGGATTCCGGCATTGAATATTTTCCGAAAACTAAGGGCTTGGCCTTGGGTGACTTCGGTCAATGCCGGGTCGTCTTGGACCAGAACGACCCGCCTTAGGCCCTTCACGCGGCGTAGTAGTGGTTCGACGGGCGACCAGGTCAAATCCCCGAGAAAGAAAAAAGAGGGCGGAAAACGTTTGAACAGGGCCTCGAGCGCCGCGATCGGTAGTTCCAGGGGAAGCGGGATGGTTTTAAGTCCGACCGTCAGTGCGCCGAGCTCGGCATAGCTCCAAAAGGGATGGGGCGAGGAAAGCAGGTAGAAATACTCTCCCTCGAGGGCTCCTTGTTCGAGGAGGCCCAATCCGAAATGCTTGGCCTTGGATTTGACGAACCACCAAGGCAATTCGTGGAATTCGCCGTCGTAGGCGACGCCCAGGGCCGTCGCCTCGGCTTCCTGCTTGGCCACCTCATAAAATCGTTGCACGACGGTGAGGCTCATAGTGAAAAAGGTCTATTGCAGGTCGAAGCTCTTCTCGAAGGAAAATTGCGTCTCGGCCACCTTGTCATGGACGGTGAAGACGGCGCGGTATTGTCCGACGGGGGCTTCGCGTGGCAGTTTGATCTGGTTGGCGAAGAGCATGCTGGGATTGTCTTCCTTCACCACCTTGGTCAACTCGACGACGTTGGGTTGGGAGACCAAGATCTTGCCCTCCGGATCTTCGACCTGCAGGTCCTCGCGAATCGAGGCCTCTTGCTGTTCGTTGAGTTGCAGGCCTTGAACCTTGAAAAAGACGAACACCAGATCGCCGCTGCGGAAGGTTCCGTCCTTGCGGATTTGTCCGGGCGCGGGGCCCGTCGCGAAGTAAAATTCGACCAAGTTCAGTTTGTCGGAAGTCGTCGCGGGCAAGGGCGTCAAAATTTTCGGCGCTTCGGCTGGCTTGACTCCGGGAGCCTTGCCGGGAGGCGTTGTCGGCGGCGTATTGAGGACTTGCGGCCGGGGGCCGGGAAGAAAGATTTTCAAACCCTCGATGGGGCCCAATCCATATTGCCGGCGAATCAGATTGTCGGGATTATGAAATCCGAAATAGGCGATGACCAAGACGATGGCCGCGGCGATGAAGCAGCCCATCCAGGCTTTTTGGTGTGGCGCCTTGGCCACGACGAGGGTGTCGGCGGCCATGTCGCCCAGGCGTTGTTTCCTCCGGCTCAGGGTCATCAGGGGATAACCCAGGAGGTAATCGAAGGGACGGAAGAGGTTGCGCAACAGCGCGCTGGTTCCGTCGGGAGGCTCGCCATGATCGAGGACCACCTGGCGTTTGAACAGGGCCTTGCCCGGAGTCGTGCCGGTCAACAATTCTAAAAGCGTGTAATAGGCGATGAAGACGATCGGAATGCTGAGCAGGATCACGTAGGAGAGCAAGGGCCGCCCCGGACGCGCCAACAAAAAGACTCCGTAGATCAACAACAGGGAGAGCATCAGATCCAGGCCCTCGGCGAAGAGGCGGCTCAAGGTCGAGGCCAGCGGCGTATGGGCCAGATCGACGGCGGGCAGGTAACGCCGCGTTTTTTTGATGACGATGGTCTTGGCCGCCCTGTCTCCGAGTCTCTGGTTGAGCGGAGAGGATTCCATCGCGATCACGGCGATGAGAAAAAAGAGTGGATAATCGACGACGCGCAGGAAGTTTCGGATGAAGACGTTGCCGAGCGAGGCGGATTGACCGTTCTCTTCGATGACCCTCAACCGGCAGAAAAGTTTTCCCAAGGTCGCGCCGAAGACCGACTCCATTCCCACATAGTAAAAAAACATCACGGACAAGGTGCCGAGCACGTGCATTCCGAAACGCCCTCGTCCTTGATGGAGAGCCACGAGGGTCGGCATGCTGAAAAATTTCAGCAAGCCAAAGCCCACCAGGAAGTAGACGTAAAAACCGATCAAGGAATCGACCAGGAAGGCCGCGAAACGATCGCGGGTCGGCGCGGGAGCAAAGGTCCCCGCGGGTTGGGGGCGGACGGCCGGGGCCCGAGGTTCCTTGAGGATCAAGGGCGTTTGCGGCGGCGTCGGGGGAGGCTGGTACAGGACTTCTTTGACCGGCTCACGGCGCTGGACGGGGAGGGGTTCGCCGAAAGGGGTGGTCGTTTCGTCGTGCACGACCGCGCGCGAAGACCGTTTTTTGAATTCGATCTCCGTCAGTTCTTCTTCGTCATCATCGTCCCAATTCAGAGGCATAGCATCCCATCGTCATGGCGCATTATGCAGCGCGTCATACATCCAGGCCGGGTCATCCGTGATCATAGCATCGACCCCATCTTGGATGCACGTCTCTAATTGAGCGGAATCATTGATGGTCCAGACGATGACTTTTTGATCTTTTCGATGGGCGAGTTCGACGAATTTCTTCTTCAAGAGAGCGAAGGAGGGATGGATGGAAAAAGGCTTGAGCAATTTCGCCGACCAACCTCGTCGCAGTGGCATGGGAGATTTTTCGTAGAGCAATAGTCCTATGCGAATAGCCGGGTTGAGGTCTTGGAGGCGCGCCAAAATCGTCGGGTTAAAAGAACTGACCACCACCCGCCGTAGCAGTTTGTGTCGGAGGATTTTCTCGGCGACGTCCAACTCGATTCCCCGGGAACGCAGTTCGGTGCCCTTGATCTCGATATTGATCAGCTCCAAGCCATGGGCCAGATCGAGAACCTCGTCGAGGGTGGGGATGCGTTCGCCGCGGAATTTGGGGTCTTTATGGCGCCCGAAATCCAGCTTGCGCAATTGTTTGAGCGTCATCGTTTGTAAATCGCCGGCGGTTCCGCTAAGGGCTTGGGTTTGCCGGTTGTGGGTGACGACGATTTCTCCGGACCCGCATTTCCAGACGTCGAATTCGATGCCGTCGGCCTTTTGCCGAATCGCGAGGTCGAAGGCCGCCATCGTATTTTCGGGGGCGTGGGCGCTGGCGCCCCGGTGGGCGATGATCAGGGGTTTCATCCCAACCTCCCGGCTTTCGCCATGACCATATCGAGGGCTCCGCAGGCATAGATGGCGGCGGTTTCGCTGCGCAGGACGGTGGGTCCCAAGCTGACGCTCTCGAAATCTCGGGATTCGGCCATGGCGAGCTCGGCCTCGCTGAAACCACCTTCGGGTCCGAATAGAAATACCCAGGAAGTGGACGCGGAGAAGAGTCGCTCGTCGAAGCGCGCCCCATGGTAGCGTTCTCGAAACAAAAACTTCTCGACGCCGGGCCCGCTGGCAAGGCCGACTTGGCGCAGGAAATCCTCAAGGGAAAGCGGGGCGTCGATCACCGGCGCGGAGATTCTTTCGCATTGTTTGAGCGTCTCTTGAGAAATCTTATACAACCTCTCGATTTTATTGTCGGAAACGGATTCTCCCTTGGGGAGACGCCCTTGCGACAGATGAAGGGGGCTGATTCGGTGTACGCCCAACTCCGTCGCTTTCTCGACCAGCCATTCGAGGCGACTCCAGCGGATCATGCCGACGCCCAGCCATAAAGGTAGGACCCGTTCGGGATTCGCCGCGCCGAGCTGGAGGATTTTTCCGACGAGATGGTTTCCTATCTCCTCGAGTCGCGCCTCGCCTTTACGGCCATCCGGCAACACCACTTCAAAGGTGTCCCCGTTTTTGAGTCGCAAGACTTTCGTGAGGTGATGCAGGTCCTCCGGGCTTATTTCGAAGCCGCCTTGGGAGTCGATGGATCCGCGAACCGAAAATACCGGCATGGCCCTTCCTATTTCATTCCCATTCTCAGGGCGCCGTCAATGCGTATCACTTCGCCATTGAGCATGGAGTTCTCGACGAGATGCTTGGCTAAGGCGGCGAATTCGGCGGGGTTGCCGAGACGCTTGGGAAAGGGAACTTGTTCGGCGAGCGAAACTCGCGCCGGCTCGGGAAGCATCGCTAGCATCGGGGTGTCGAAGATTCCTGGCGCGATGGTCAGGACCCGGATGCCGTAGGGAGCCAAGTCTCGCGCCATGGGCAAGGTGAGGGCGACGATGCCGCCTTTCGACGCGGCATAGGCGGTCTGGCCCATCTGTCCGTCATAGGCGGCGATGGAGGCCGTGTTGATCAAGACACCTCGTTCCCCATCGGGGCCGGGCTGGTTTTCGGCCATGTATTTCGCGGCCAAGCGGCAGACGTTGAAGGTGCCGAGCAGGTTGACCCTTAAAGTCATGTCGAAGCTTGCCAGATCGACGGGCTGGCCCTTTTGGAGGGTCTTCAAGGCGAAAGCGATGCCCGCGCAATTCACCGCGATATGAATGCCTCCGAATTTCTGTTTGCCGGCCTCAAGGGCCTTGGTTACCTCCGCTTCGTCGCTGACGTCGGCGGGAGCGAAAAGGGCCTTTTCGCCCAGGGAAGCCACGCTCTTGATATTTTCTTCTTTGGGCAGGTCTAGAACCACGACCTTGGCGCCCGAGGAGAGAAAGAGGTCGACCACGGCTCGTCCTAAACCCGAAGCCCCGCCGGTGACGATGGCGACCTTATCTTGAAGCTGCATGAGGATCTCCTTTGAATGTGGCTATAATTCTTGAATCTTGATTTTTCCGTTTGCGATGGAGAGGACGCGCCGGCCTTCCAGCATGGCGGTGAGGTCCTCTCCGATCAGGTCGGCGACTTGCGCCGAGCACAAGCCTTTTTCGACCCATTGCTTCGGGTCGAGGAGGTTTTCAAGGACAATCTTGCGTAGTTCCGCGGCGGTCAGCAGGTGACGCGAGGCGATCTCGAGCTGCTCGCTCAAGACCCGGAGGTAAGTTCCCAGGACGTCCACCACCCTCGCTTGCGCCGGGTTGGGAATGCTGGGTTTGGGGGCCTCCGGGAGTTCGTCGTTGGGTTTGTTGACGTGGGCCTGGATGATGTCGAGGAGGTCCTTCCCGTGGCGCTGGATTTCTCCGGAATTGATTCCCCGAAATTTACCGAGTTGTTCGATGCTCGTGGGACGGGCATTCGCGATGTGGAAAAGGGTTTCGTCGTCGGCGACCCTCCGCCGAGGAATGTTTAATGCGCGCGCGCGTTTTTCCCGCCAAGACACCAGATCGCGGAGGATGGCGAAAGAGCGCGCGGAAATCCTCCCGCTTTTCGCGAGTCGGTGGGCGATTTCCTCGGAGTTGTCGGCGTAAAGCTGGTGATTTTCATAATAGGCGCTGAGCTCGAAGGCCCATTTTTTTCGATTCAGGGTTTCGAGCCTCTCCAACATGCGTTCCCCGATTTCGACCAAGTATTGGACGTCGGAGAGGGCGTATTTCTTGAGCTCCTCGCTGATGGGCCGGCGCAGCCAATCAGTGCGCGCGTGGCTCTTGCCGACATTCAATTTTAGTTCCATTCGGATGAGGTCTCGGAGGCTGACGCTCTCGCCCATGCCCAAGAGCGAGGCCGCCTCGAAGGTGTCCAGAATGGGGGAGGCGGTCATGCCGTAGGTGTGAAAGAGGCATTCTTGGTCGCCGTGGGCGCTGTGCACGACTTTGAGAATGTTGGGATCGCGGAGCACCGCGAGAAAGGGCTCCATGTCCACGGCCTTCATGGACACGACGTCCAGGAGCCAGGCGTCTTCCCGAGTGGCAACCTGTACCAGGGCCAGTTTGGGTAGGTAAGTGCTCTCGCGTATAAATTCGGTGTCGAAGGCGATCACCTTTTCACGGGCGAGGATTTGGCTGATTTCACGAAGGACCGCCGGGCGGTCCACGACGTCAAAGTGCAAGGGCATTGGACGAAGCTAGCATTTTTTCAGCGGCTAGCAAACAACTCCCGGCGGCAAGGATCCGCCCACCGGAGGCATGGGGATAACGAAGAAATTCCTGCGCACGAGGTTCCCCGAGGCGTCCTCGCTAAGGATCACGTCGACATGGTACCAGCGCGGGTCTTGGGGGAATAGGACATAGGCATGAACCATATATTCGTCGGCCTGCAGCTTGGGCGCGGGCATGGGGGGTATGGGCGAGCGGGCCGGTTCGGCCATATCCTGGACGGGAGGGGCCATTTTGCCGGGTTGGGCCTCAATAATGACGTTGGGGTCGCCGCCCTCCGTCGGGGGCACCGGTTTTGAAGTGAGACGCCGGTTTTTTTGGAAATTTTCGAAGGACCAAGGGATGATGTGGGCGTGCCGGATTTCGACTTTGGGACCGTAATAGGCCCGGATCTCTTGGACCGCGAAATCCACGCGTTTTCGGTCTTCGGCGGTCCGCGGGGGATGGGGGTTTTCCGCGGGAGGTTGGGGCATGGGCATCGCCACCATGCTCATTTCGCCTCCGGGAGTAGCGGCCATTTTGGCAATAGCCGGAGTCGAGAATAGGCAAACGACGGCAAGGAATAGGGGATACAATTTCATAAAACCTCCAAAATCATTGCCATCGGGGACGAAGTCGGCCGCGATTGGGGTTTGGTTATTTTTAAAAATACGACTCTTCAAGCTTTTTGAAACGACGAATTTCCGGAAAGAGCCAGTTCCATACGGCCACGACCGTCAGGGTTCCCACCCCACCGATCAAAACCGCCGGCACTGTTCCGAAAAGGCTCGCCGTCAACCCGGACTCGAATTCCCCCAGTTCGTTGGAGGCTCCGATGAAGATGAGGTTCACCGCACTGACCCGTCCTCTCATCTCGTGGGGCGTCTTGATTTGCACGAGAACGCCGCGGATAATCACGCTCACCATGTCGGAACTGCCTAGTATGAAAAGGCTGAGCAGCGAGAAATAAAAATTCTTGGAGACGGCGAAGAGCACCGTCGCCGCGCCGAAGATCGCCACGCAGGCCAGCATCGTCGCTCCGGCGCGCTTCAGCGGAGGCAGGTAGGCCATGCTGATCGCCATGATCGCGGCGCCTAGGGCCGGAGCCGCCCGCAACATCCCCAGGCCCGAAGCCCCGACTTTGAGGATGTCGTTGGCGTAAACGGGGAGTAAGGCGACGGCGCCACCGAGCAAGACCGCGAAAAGGTCGAGGGAGATGGTTCCGAGGATGATTTTTTTCTCCCAGACGAAGCGAATTCCGGCGAGCAGAGTCTTTAAATTCATAACAGAGGGGGCTAGTCGCTCGGTGCGGTTTTTGATGACGTAGACCAAGAGCACCGAAGCCAAGCGCATCGCGGCCACGACGTAAAGCACGGTCGCCGCACGATTGGAGAGGGCGTAGAGCCAACCCGCGGCCGCCGGTCCTACGATGAAGGCCATCTGCATCGTCGAGGAGTTCCATTTGACCGCGTTGCTGAAATGCGGGGTCGGAACTAATTGGGGAACGATGGCTTGGCTGGCCGGGCCGTCGAAGGCGTTCGCGACGCCGACCAAGAACAGGATCACGTAAAGCACCCAGAGGGCCGATAATTGGAGGGTCGCGACCAGGGCCAGGCCGAGAACTCCCAAAAACTGGAGCAGCCGGCAGACCAGGATGACTTTCCTTCGGTCGTAATGATCCGCGGTGTGGCCCGCGAAAATAGTGAAAGTCATTTTGGGGACGAAGAGGGCCAGGCCCAAGTACCCTAAATAGAGCGGGTTATGGGTCCATTCGTAGATCCATTGGCCTAGGGCGACATTCATCATCTGATGGGAGGCCAGAGCCAGAAATCGGGCGGATAAGAAATAGCGGAAATCGCGGTGCTTGAAGGCGGCTCTTGGGTGAGGGACTGGGACGGCTTGGGACATATTTCGGATGTTCTGGACCTTTGTATATCGGCAATGCCGGGAATTTTCTATTCATTTTGCGAAAATTCGCGCAAAAAGAAGGGATCCTGTCAACTTTGCGGGAGGAATTCGAGATAATCAGGGGGGATCTCTTGGGTCCTTTTTGAGGTGTTTATGCCCGGTGATATGCCAATCAGCGCTTCGAGAACTCCTCCCCCGGAGGCGTCGCCTCAAGCTCCGGAGGCCGATAAAAAACCCACCGGGGCCGAGCAGGCCGAACAAAACCAACAAGTCCAGCAAACCGAAGCGACCCAGCAGGCCAAGCTCGAGCAGTCGCAAAAGCCCGAAAAAGCTCCCAGTCTCTCCTTCGAATTCTTGAATGCCTTTTCCACCGTCGTGAACGAAGGTTACGAAAATTACCGGGTACCGCAAGGCGACCCCTCCGCCGGAGCCTTTAACGATTCCCGGAAAGACGGGCAACGCGAGGTCCAGGTGCTTCGGGAATTTTTGCGCGAGGCCCAGCGGCTGTGCATCGACCAGAAACTCGAAGTTTCCCAGATGATCCACCGTTTGAAGGCCCAACAGGGCGGAGTTTTCTGGAACAAGATGCAGCAAATCCTGCAAAAGGGAATTCCCGCCCACCAGGCCGTGGTCTTCCAAAAATTGGACAAGGACGCCGGCGACATCAAGGGGAAGTTCGGCCCTCCCGAGATTCCCGTCCTCGGCGAAAACGCCGGCGAAGCGGGGATGGCCCTGCGAGCCGCGGCCGGACAGGCCTTGCTGGAAATGCTCAAGGCCGAAGCCAATCCGACCACGCAAATCGAGCACATGGTTTTGGCGTTGCAGCTTTTGGGTAGGAGCGAGACCCGCGAGTCTTCCCAAACATTATTGAATTACCTGAAGCAGCGCTGGGGCATGTCCGACGAAGAGTTGAATCGCTTCCTGCAAGACCACAACCTTCCTTATTACCTTGGCCCGATGCCGAAGAAGTCTCTGATCGAGAAAAACGCCGGTACGCTTTGGTATCCGCTCTTGGCCCTCGTCGTCGTTCCGATCGGAATGCTCGCCGGCATGGACTTCCTATGGGCATTGGCTCTAGGGATAGCCCTGGCCGGGTTCTTCCTCATCTTCACCGCGCAGAAAAAAAGCTAAAAAAAAGGCCCTTCGGAAGACCGAAGAGCCTTTAAGAAATGATATCAATGACGGACTAGTCGCAAGAAACCGTGCCGCTAGGAACGCCGCCGGTCAGCGCGAGCTGGACGTTGTCATAGACGCAGGTCGTGTTTCCCTCGGCGCATTCACCCGCGATGGAATTGTTGATGGTGACGGTTCCGGTCGTGGGATTCGTGAAATCGGGGATATTGAGCACCACCGAATAGTTGTCGAAGGTGACCACGCAGCCGTTGGCTCCAACGTCTCCATCGATCGTGTAGTCATAGTTCAGCGAGGGAAGGGTGGTATCAACGGTGCCAATGACGCTCACCGAACCGTCCAACAGGTTGCAGCCGTCGAAATTCATGTCGAGGTCGAAGGTGGTCGGGCTGCCGCTGGTGACGTCACCCGAAACGATGAAGGTTCCGCCGCCGATGCAAGGGACGCTGGTCACGTCCACGGAGGTGAATTTCAAGGCGGCCCCGGCCGCGGCCGTGGCCTGCTGGATTCCGACTTGAGCGTTCGCTTGAGTCGCGGAACCCGTCGACTGAGTGTCGGCTTGAGGATTGCCCGTGCCGGTACCCGGATTGATGTTGCCGCTGTTGTTTCCGTTGTTTCCGCCGTTGCCGTCGCCGCAAGCGACCATGCCGATCAATGCCGAAGTCAACACCGCACACTTAAAAAATGGAATAGCCCTACGATTCATCCTGAATCTCCCTTCAGAGATAGTGGTTATTGTTTTGGGGAGGGCGGTATGTATTCACTTACGAGGCGTCGAGCAAGGAAAAAGTCATGGCGCGGCGCGGCGATTCTCGAAAAGAAAGGCCGTCCAGCCCTTTCGGTTGACCGCTTTTCGGCAGCGCAAGCCACGATAGGCGCGAAGGATCTCGTCGCGATCTCGGTACAATAAGCCCGTGAGAATGAGACTTCCGCCCTTGGCCAAGCGGGCCACCAGCAGGGGGCGCAACTCCAACAAGACGTTCAAGACGATGTTGGAGACGATCACGGGAAATTTAGTTTTCACTCCCTTGAGGTTTTCTTGCAATTGAACGCCGCGGATTTGATTGATATCAAGGTTTTCGCGAGCGACGACCAAGGCTTCGGGATCATTGTCGACGGCCAAGACCTTTGCCGCGCCGAGACGCCTCGAAACCATCGCTAGAATTCCCGTTCCACAGCCCATATCGAGCACCGACGGGCACTTGAGGCCTTCCAAGGCCTCGGACAACAGTTCGGCCGCCAATTGGGTGGTCGTATGGGTACCGGTGCCGAAGGCGAGACCGGATTGGATGTACAGGGTGTCGGACGCTTTGCGGCTGGGGAGGATTCCACGGGGATCGACCATCAAACGCGAGGGATGTTTTTGCAGCAATGGGAAGGGCTTTAACATCCGCTGGTATTTTTCGATCCAACGCTGGTCCCGGATTTTTCGTTCCTTGAGCGCGCGAAAGACCTTGCGGCCCACAAAATCTTTTTCCCAAGCGCGAATCTCGGTGGCTAGCTTGTCGAAACGGAAGCCCTTGGGCAATTGGGCCTTGAGCTGGATGCCGTCCCGCCCGCGCCGATGCTCGGTGGTCAAGATGCCCCTTTGATAAAGGACGCCTATCGCGAGATCAAGGTCCCGCGAGGCCAAGCGGGCTTCCAGTTGAGAGAAAATTTTATTTGGGCGAGGTTTCATGATAGGCGATCCTTACCCGATTCATACTTTAAGCTGAAACGAGATTTTTTTTGAAAGCCTTTTTCCATCGTTTCGTCCGGTTCCTGCTGAAATTTTACGGGTGGGTGCTATTGGCGACCCTGATCGCCGCTGGATTCTCCTTCCCACGGATGATTCATCTTTTCAAGACGATCAGCACCGATCCGGTCGATCTGCTTCCCAAGGATTCCCCCAGCGTCCAAGCGTTGCTGCGGATGGACCGAGAGCTCGATTTCAAGGACATGGAGGAAAAGTACAAAAAACGCTACGGGGCCGAGGAAGCTTCGAGCGAATACTACGTCAGTCCCAACGGAAAAATTTTCGCGATCTACGTCGAGTCCAAGAAAGCCAATCTCAATTTAGCCGAAGAACGGACTTTCCAAGACGTGGTGCGGAAGATCGCCGAGGGCGTGGATCTCAAGGCCTATTCGCCGGACATGAAGCTCTATTTCGGAGGGTCCACGCGGGTGATGGAATACCGCGCGCTCATCCACGACCTCAAGCTTTCCGGGACCATTTCGGGGATTTTGATTTTTTTGCCCCTGTTGCTAAGGTTCCGGCGGCCGGTCTTCGTCCTGCTCATATTTTTGCCGCTCATGTTGGGAATCCCCATCGGCCTCGCTTTGTCGTCGCTCTGGGTCCCCAAATTGAACGTCACGACGTCCTTCCTTTTCGCCATCCTCGGCGGATTGGGCGTCGAGACCGGCATCCATCTATTTTCGCGCTATTATGAGATGCGCTCGGCGGGGGAGAAGCTCGAGGACACCCTGGCCGATATCTACCTCTCTTTAGGCCCGGCGGTATTGACCGCCGTCGCTTCCTTGGCGGTTACATTTTTATTCATGACCTTCAGCGATTTTCGGGGGTTCAGCGAATTTGGCCTGATCTCCGGCATCGGCCTATGGGTGCTTTTCATCGTCTACTTCACTTTTTTTCCAGCATTGCTCATCCTCAGTGAAAAAATACGTCTGCTCAAGTTCGGCGGCGCCATCCAGGAATACCAAGGCAATGTCCGGTTCAGCCCTGGGTTCGTGAGGACGGTGTTGGTGATCTTCAGCCTTATTACCGTCTTTTCCCTGCTCGCCACGCCTTTTCTCGGCTTCGAATACGATTCCAAGAAAATTCGCGCCGACACCTCCGAAAACCGCATCGCGAAACAACGGCAGAGGGTGACAGCCGGGGAGCGGGTGAGCACCCCCGCGGCCGTACTCATACAAAGCCAGGCTCAAGCCGACGCCATCAAGGCCGCGGTCGAGAAAATTCGGGACTCGAATCCCGCAACCACTTTGCAGGGAACCAACTCCGTCTATAGCCTGGTCCCGGATCAACAACTCGAAAAAACCGCGGTGATTCGCGAGATTCAAGCCCTGCTCGAGGACGATACCATCAAGCTGGTCCCCGACGATAAGCGACAGGATCTGGATCGATTCAAGAAGAGCCTTGCCGAGACCGCTCCTTTCACGGCCGAGGCGGTTCCGAGGGAGATCGAAGACCGTTTCCTCGGCGACAGGACCATCCCAGGGAGCCTGATGCTGATCTTGCCCAAGCCGCGCCTCGAATTGGACGACGGACGCAATGCCCTGGCTTTCTCCAAAGAAATAGGGCGTCTCGAGACCTCGGCTGGCACCTTTCAGGCCAGCAGCGACGCCATCATTTTCGCTGAGGTCTTGAGGACGATGTTTCGCGATTCGAAAAAGGTCTTGGTGATTTCGGTCTTAAGCGTCTTTCTCTTCGTCTTCCTGGATTTTCGGAACCTTCGGAAGAGCCTCTTGGTGATGTTTTCCATCTTGGCCGGCGTTTTTTGGGTTTTCGGCGTGATGTACCTCACGGGTCTCAAGTTGAACCTCTACAATATGGTCATGATTCCCGCCGTGATGGGCATGAGCATCGACAACAGCATCCACGTTTTCCACCGATACGAAGAGCTGGGGAAGGGCTCTTTGTCCAAGGTTTTGAGCACCACCGGAATCTCCGCGATGCTCGCTTCCTTTACTAACGCCGCCGGGTTCTTCGGGCTGGTTTTCTGCACTCATGGCGGCTTGAAGTCGATGGGTTTACTCGCCACGATTGGTTTGGGTACCTGCCTGATCACGACCTTATTGTACTTGCCCATGATCCTGCAGTTTTTAGAAGGGCGACGGAGGGACTGATGTCGCTATTCGAAAACGACGGTTTTGTTGTAATAGGTGAGCACCCGGTGCTCGACGTGCATGCGGACCGCGTGGGCCAAGGCGATCTTTTCCTGGTCCCGGCCCTTGCGAATCAAGTCTTCGACGCGGTCGCGATGGGTCACGCGGGAGACGCTTTGCTCGATGATGGGGCCGTTGTCGAGCTCGGCCGTGACGTAATGGCTGGTGGCACCGATCAGTTTGACGCCCCGCGCATAGGCCTGATGGTAGGGCTTGCCGCCGATGAAGGCCGGTAAAAAAGAGTGATGGATGTTGATGATGGCGTTGGGATAGGCCTCGACGAAGGCCGGACTCAAGACTTGCATGTACCGGGCGAGAACAACTAGGTCGACGCGGTGCTGCTTGAGCAGGTCCAGCTGCCTTTTTTCGGCCTCGACCTTGTTCGCGGCCGTCACGGATACGACCTCGAAGGGAATTCCGAAGTGCTTCGCGACGTCCCGAAGGTCGGGATGGTTGCTCAAGATGAGGGGGATTTCGACGTCGATCTCGCCCAGGGTGTGGCGCACCAACAA
>JAIOPF010000010.1 GCA_021414045.1 Deltaproteobacteria bacterium
GGCGATTGACCGTGCCGGAGCCCAGGCCATCTGCATGGCCCCCCATGGCGATCTGGAAGTCATCAATCATTTGACCGGCGAACCGACGGGGGAAAAGCGCAACATTCTCCTCGAATCCGCGCGCATCGCGCGAGGCAACATCAAGGACGTTGCCCAAATCAAGGGCAAGGATCTCGACGCCCTGATTTTGCCGGGCGGTTTTGGTGCCGCCAAGAACCTCTGTGATTTCGCCTACAAGGGCCATGATGCGGTGCCTCACGCCGAGGTGGCCCGGCTCGTGAAAGAAGTGCATGCCGAGAAAAAACCCATCGGCGCCATCTGCATCGCCCCAGCGACCATCGCGGCCATCCTAGGTCGCGGCGCTCATCCGACCCTGACCGTCGGCAACGACAAGGGAACGGCGGAGGCTTTGCAAAAAATGGGAGCCCACCATCAAGATTGCCCCGTCCGCGAATTTTACGTCGACGAGAAGAACCGAATCGTCTCCACGCCCGCATACATGCTAGCCCAACGCGTGAGCGAGGCGGCGGATGGCATCGAGAAGCTTGTCAAAAAAGTCATTGAAATGAGTTGAATATGGCCCGCGATCCCAAAGTCACCCCCATCACCCGCAACGATCCGCGGACCTTCTACGCCACCCGCGTCGCCCACACGCCGCAAGGCGAGGTCTGGGACCTCTGGACGGTCCTCGACGGCCGTCGCGTCGGCAATCTCATCGTCGTCGACAACGGCGAAGTCGTCTACGGATTGGCCGCCGTTCGCAAGGGCACGGATCACGCCGAATTGACCGATCTCATGGATTGCCTCTACCCCCCCGCCTGCACCGAGGCCGCCCGCCAAGAGCTGATGGTGGTCGAGTACGAGGAAGAGCCGAAGATCTACGACACGACCTACTAAATAAAAAAAACGATGAAATGCTTGATTTATTCTCGGCGACTTCGCTAATGAGAGGTGGTGTGCGCTCGGGGTCATGAGCGGGGCACAGGTTCGATTCCTAACCACTCGAGTCCTTCCCTAAAATTTTAGTTTCAAGATGAAGGGTTTCCCTACCTGGGGAAAATGCCTTCGAGGCACGATCAACGATGTTATCTCACCGCACTTCCTTGCGCGATACCCCCGCGCCGCTTTCCGCCGATATTCAGGTCCTTCGGTCCACCGTAAGCGAAATATTCTTTCCGAATGGTTCCCGTGCCATGGGCGACCTTGACGCCATCGCTGGCCGGGAAATGGAAGCCGTGTTCGCGGAAACGGATCGCGGACTTATTAGCGAAAAATTATTCGAACTCGGCCGTCGTTGGCAGGAGCAGGGGCGATGGGACTCGTCGTCGCGGGCTTATTCGGCCGTTCGGGCACTGGCGGCGAAAGGCTTGGCTTCGGAATCGTCGCGAAATCGGGCCGAACGGGCTTTGAAAACCATGTCCGGTCAAGGCGCCTCGGGAGACCGCTTCGAGCTTTTGCTGCCGGGAATTTTGCGGCAGGCCCTCGAGCCCCGGTCTATTTTGCCGATGCTGGCCGGAACCGTCGTCTCCGACCTCCTCAGGGGATTCGCCTTGAGTCGCCTGATGGCGGCGGAAGGCGCGGCTTGGTACACGCGAGGTTTGGGAGCTCGAGCTCTTTCAGGCCTGGCGGCGTTTACGGGCGAGGTGCCGACCTTCACCCTCATGGGGCATGCTCTTTCGATAAAGCTCAGGCGCGGCTTCCCCGCGGCGGAGTCGGCCGCGAGGCGATTTCCAAGATCGCCTCCTTCACCGGTTTGTTGGCGGCGCGGCGCGCCGAGGAGGCCGTGGGACTACGTCCCCGTATGGACGGCCAGACCTTGGGGACTGACGTTTTCGCTTCGATGTTGGGAATGGAAATCGGCGCGAGGCTGGCCCGTGTCGCCCTGGGTCCCGCTTATTCGCTTCGGATGCGGGCGGAACTGTTGCGTTCGCGGGAACTTGCCGCCCTGACGGCCCGTCACGAACACCCCTTGACCAAGCCTTGGTTGGCCCCGCTATTCGTCGCGATGTCCTCCGGGAGCGTCGGCGGCCTCGGCGCGGTCAGCGGAAGCTCTTCCGGAGTTCGCCCGACGGATGGGGTTAAACTTTCGAAGACCGAGATTTATATCCAGGATTTGATACTCCGGATTCATCATTTGGACGAAGCCGCCGTTCAGGAATTATATCGAGTCCCCCTTGAAGAATTTGGCAAGAGGGCCCTGGCCGGAGATCCCAGGGCTATCGCGACTTTGGAAGAGTTGCATGACTTGGGCCATCGGGAGGCCGTTCATCACTTGGCGCAGGTCGTTCCGAAGTGGGCCTTGCGAGAAGTGGAACTCGCTCGAAGGGGAGAACCTTTTCGGGTGGAGCGGGTAAAGTCCATGAGATTGGCCGCCTTGGAGGGCGTCGCCCTCCAGCCTTCGGATCCCGCTTACTTGGATTGCGTTTCCGCCTTGTTCGATTTGCATCGGATGGAGCACCCAGACGCGGAGGGGGCGATTCGACACGCCTTCGAAGGGAATGTCGACTCGGCGGTCCGCCTCCTGAAACTCGCGAGGGATCCGAATTTTTTCGGCCGCGACACGGCGCGCGAAATTTCGTGGCGGTCCTCTTTGGGGGTGTTGGTCGAGATGGCGAAGGAATCGGGCAACCTAAAAGCTTCGTCCACCGCCCTCTCGGCCTTGGTGGCCTTGTTGGAGGAGGCCCCTTCGCACCCTTTGGCGGCCCTGTCCTTGGCGCAAGTGGCGGAAAGCAACGGAGCGGAGCTGTTCCGTCACCTAGATATGAACTCCCTAGCGCGCGAAGGTTTTTTTTATCTCGTAGAGTCGGGGGATCTCGGCGCTCGCCTCGCTCTTCGTCTCGCGGTTCAGCACTCCGAGGCCGCCTGGGGAACCTTCCAAAGAAGGACTAAGCAAAAATACGACGTCGAGCGAATGCCCCCGACGCCAGAACTTTCCGACCTCATCGATGCGTCGAGAATTTGGGAGAATTCCCAGGCAATCGTCGAGCGGCAAAGTTTTCCCGTGGCTTCGTCATGGCCCTTGGAGGATTTCCGGAATTATCAGGTGGGACGGGATCCGGGCGGCGCGCATCGTATCGTCCTGCCGGACCGGCGCGTGAGCCGAAAGCATCTGATGCTCAGGCGCCAAGGTGAGGCATTGACCCTGATCGATTCCATCGTGAAATACGCGGATCAGCAACCCAGTTACGGAGTATGGATTCAAAACCCTCAACATCCCGCGCTTTGGGAAAGAGCGGTGCCCGGCGTTCCGCATACCCTGTTGCCTGGTCGATCCTTCGCGATAGGAACGGTGACCTCGGCCCTAGGGACGAGGGAAGCCATCGTCCTTTCCTGGGACGGAAAGGGCGGACTTCAGACCCAAGAAAGTTTTATCAATATTTCGCGCCCCTGGAGCGACGATGCTCCCACCACGGCGAAAAGCCTTGGGGTACAGCCCGCCGCCTCGCGCCTTCCACGAGCAGACGGAGGTTTGCTGGCGATCCTCGGTATCGGCAGCGGTTTGACCGCGCTGCTGGCCGGTCGCATTGCGGAGGCGGGTGTCTCGACGCTTTCCCATTCTTCCTCAGAGCTAGCTTCTTATTTGTTTCCCGCGCTGGTGCCCGCCGTGCTTGGCGGTATCTGGGGAATGAAGGGCGGAGGGGCGAGCGTTTTTCGAAAAACCGTGCCAGGGCCCCCGTTTTTGGACGTCGTCGTCGGGTCGGGTTCGAATGAGCGGCATTTGCGTTTGACCCCAACGGATGTCCCGAGCGGGGGAGGTCCTAGCAAGGAGATCGGGGATTCCACCTGGAGCGTGCTCACGGCCGAACCCCTGCACGAGCCGGGAGCCGCGAGTCCCCAAGTTCGCTTGAGGATGCTCCGGTCGGGCGAAATGAATTTTTCCCTTTCCGAGCGGGTAGCGCATCGAGATCCGCTCGAAATCGTTGTTCCCGTTTCGGAGGCCTTGTCCCTGGGCTTGCTGCGGCAGCGCGGGGATGGACATCTCATTCCGGCCTCGGGGCAATGCTTTCGCTTGCACCCCTTGAAGGCGCCGTGACGCCATCTGACGGTGGAAATAAAAAAGGCGTTCCAAGGGGAACGCCTTTTTCTTTATAAGATAGAAATTCTTACGCGTGTTTCTTGAAGTATTCCTTCGAAGAATCGGGCGTGGGCTTGATGGTGTCCGAACCCGGCTTCCAGTTGGCGGGGCAGACCTCGCCGTTTTTCTGGAAGAAGGCGAGGGCGTCGACGACGCGCAGGGCTTCGTCGGTGCTGCGTTGTCCTTGTTGACGTCGGCGACCAGGGGATACTTGAGCTCGCCCAATCCGCCTTCGGCACGGGGGGTTTTCTTCCAGGCCAAGTGCGAGAACTGGCTGTCGATGGAAACGCCGAGCAGCTGGACGTTGCGCTTCTTGAATTCATCGGCCGCTTGGCTGAAGGCCAGGATTTCAGTGGGGCAGACGAAGGTGAAGTCGAGGGGGTAGAAGAACAGGACGACCTTCTTGCCCTTGTAATCCGCCAGCGAAATTTCCTTGAACGAGTTGTCTTCCATGACCGCCACGGCTTTGAAGTCGGGGGCCTTTTGCGTCACTTGAATCATGATTCGATCTCCTTAGATTAAATGCCGTAGCGCCTAAGAATCGACGCCCCGTCATGGGGTGGTTCGATTCGGGTAAACTCTACATGGACTGGATAGGGTATAGCCTAGCGCCAAAATGAGGGTCAAGGGTTGGATTCGTGGATTCCCACGGCGTTGGGGAACATTTCGGCCAGGTATTCGAGGATATCCCGGACGCTGACGACCCGCTCGGGGCGGCCTTCATGCAGGATGGGGATATGACGGAAACCGCCCAGGGCCATTTTGTGCAGGGCATAGGCGATTTTGTCGCCGAACTCGAGGGTATCGGGATTGCGCGTCATGATTTGGGAGACGGGGATGGTCTCCCAGTCTTGGACTTTTCCCATCACCTTGAAGAGCAGGTCTCGCTCGGTGACGATGCCGACCAATTTGCCCGCGTCGACGATGAGGACGCTACGGTTTTCCAGGGCGAGCTGGTCCGCGACCGCCCTTAGTTTCGTGTCGGGTCCGAGGCAAATCGGCGCGCTGCCCGGCAGCGTGCTCAGGGCGTCCTTGGCGATGCTTTTTTCGAGGCGCGTGCTGGGACGCACCCCATCGAAGGCGGTCAGATCCTCCCCGCAATCGTCGCAGTCGTCGCTGCCGGCGATGTTCTCGCTTCCGCAAAAGGGGCACTTCATGTTTTTCCCCCCTCCGCGGCGACCGTCCAGGTGTCGCCGCTGCTCCAAAGTTTTTCCAGATTTCCCGGGCCCTGTTTCTCGATGGCCGCCGCCACCTGTTCGTTGACCAGCTGGTCATAGGTCGGGCGGCGTATCGCGCGGAAGACGCCCATCGGCACCGGGAAACGGGGCAGGTCCATCCGCGAGAGGAATTCGGCATAGGTCGGATTTTCGCTGTGCGGCTCGTGGATCAAGAGATCGGCGGGAGGCGATTTCGGATCGAAGGTCACGACCTCGGGTTCCAAGCCCTTCAATCGTATGCCCTTGTTGCGGTCCTTGCCGAAGATCAGCGGCTTGCCGGAGGTCAAGACCAGCGACATGTCGTCGCGGGTCTGCTTCTCGTCGATGGCTTGGAAGGCATTGTCGTTGAAGATGACGCAATTCTGGTAGATCTCGACGAAGGCCGAACCCCGATGCTCGCCCGCCGCCTGGAAGACCTCGGCCATGTGCTTGACGTCGGTATCGTGGGTGCGGGCGACGAAGGTGGCTTCCGAGCCCAGCGCCAGGCTCATCGGGTTGAGCGGATAATCCACGCTGCCGAAAGGAGTCGACTTGGTCTTCTTCCCGAATTCCGAGGTCGGGGAATATTGTCCCTTGGTCAGGCCGTAGATGCGATTATTAAAGAGCAGTATCTTCAGGTCGACGTTGCGGCGCAGGGCGTGGATCAGGTGATTGCCGCCGATGCTGAGTCCGTCGCCGTCGCCGGTGATGACCCAGACGGAGAGGTCCGGACGATAGACCTTGAGCCCCGTCGCGATGGCGGGAGCGCGGCCGTGGATGGTGTGGAAGCCGTAAGTCTCCATGTAATAGGGGAATCGGCTGGAACATCCGATTCCCGAGACGAAGACGAAATTCTGCCGCGGAATGCCCAGCTTGGGCAGGACGTTCTGCATCGTCGCCAAAATGGCGTAATCCCCGCAACCGGGGCACCAGCGGACGTCCTGGTCGCTGATGAAATCCTTGCGCGTCGCGACGGGCGCGGGGCTAGCGGTTTCCGGCGGCATGCTTGACCTCCATCGTTTTTCCGAGTCGGGCGCGGACGCCCTCGAGGATCTCCGCGATCTTGAAGGGCTTGCCTTGCATCTTGCTCAAGGGTTGGGCGTCGACGAGAAACTTCGCCCGCAGCAGCCAGGCCAGTTGCCCGAGGTTCAACTCGGGCACCAGCACCTTGTCGAAACTTTTCAGGATGGCCTCGAGATTGCGCGGAAAGGGATTCAGGTGGCGAAGGTGGATACTGCTGACCGCGGCTCCCTCGCGTTGCAGGCGTTCGGTCCTGGGCGATGGCGGCCACCTTGTCGGCGCGGAGATGGATCATCTTCTCGTGGTTGACGGGATCGTAGCTGACGTTGCCGGTGCGGTCTTCCTTTTCCAAGCCCCCGATGCGGTGCTCCAACCCGGGAGTCCCGGGGATGGCCCAGGGGCGGGCCAGGGTCTTTTCGTCTCGCAAATAGGGCAGAAATTTCTCTCCGGCCTCTTGCGCGTGGTCGGGATGGACGACGGGGATTTTGGGCAGGTCTTCCGCGTTGGGAATCAGCCAGGGTTCGCTGCCGTTCGCGAGATAGCCGTCCGAGAGAAAGAGCACCGGCGTCATGTATTTCACCGCGATGCGCGTCGCCTCGATGGCCATGTTGAAACAGTCGGCGGGCGTCGCCGGCGCGACGATGGGCACCGGGCTCTCGCCGTTGCGCCCGAACATCGCCTGCAGGAGGTCGGCCTGCTCGGTCTTGGTCGGAAGCCCCGTGCTCGGGCCGCCGCGTTGGATGTCGAGAATGAGGAGGGGCAACTCGGCCACCACCGCGAGGTTGAGCGCCTCGCTCTTCAAGGCCAGTCCGGGGCCGCTGGTTCCCGTCATGGCGATGCAACCCCCGAAGGCCCCGCCGATGGCGGCGCCTATCGCCGCGATCTCATCCTCGGATTTGAGGGTGCGGACGCCGAAGTTTTTCAGTTTGGATAATTCGTGCAGGATGTCGCTGGCCGGCGTGATGGGGTAACTGCAGTAGACCAGCGGAGTCTTGGCGATCTCCGCCGCCGTGACGAATCCGATGGCCGTCGCGGTATTGCCCATGATGTTGCGGTACTTGCCCGGCTTCAGATTGGCGGGGCGAATCTTGTAATGCGTGGCCACAACTTCCGCTGTCTCGGCCAAATGATAGCCGGCCTTCAATGCGAGGGTGTTCGCCAGCGCCACTTCGGGGACCTTGCCGAATTGCTTCTCGATCCAATGGATGGTGGTTTCCAGGGGGCGGTCGTACATCCAGTACATCATGCCCAGGGCGAAGAAATTCTTGCAGCGGTCCTTCTCTTTGTTGCTGAGCGCCAAGGCCTCGAGGGCCTTTTGGTTCAGGCTGGAGATGGGTAGGGCGATCACGCGGTATTCCTTCAGTGAACCGTCCTCGAGGGGGTTGGCGGCGTATCCGGCCCGCTCAAGGTTGCGCTCGTTGAAGGCGTCGCTGTTGGCGATCAGGATTCCGCCGTGCGGCAGGTCGCGGAGATTGGTCTTCAAGGCCGCGGGATTCATCGCCACGAGGACGTCGGGCTGGTCCCCCGGCGTTCGGATGTCGTGACTGGAAAAATTCAGCTGGAAGGCGCTGACGCCCGGAAGGGATCCCGCGGGCGCGCGGATTTCGGCCGGGTAATCCGGCAAGGTGCTGATGTCATTGCCCAGCACGGCGCTGGTGGTGGTGAACTGCGTTCCGGTGAGCTGCATGCCGTCGCCGGAATCTCCGGCGAAACGGATGACGACGCTGTCGATTTCCTGGCGGATTTTTTCTCCTCCCATAAAGTCTGGATCTCCTTGTCTAAGCCCCCTCCGCCTTGCTGCTGATCTGGTGCGGATCGGGGGGCAGGTTGTAGACTTCCAAGGGAAAGTTTTCCGAAAGATAAAAGACGATGTCGCGGACCGAGACCAACCCCAGGAATTCCTTTCGGCCGTTGACCACGGGAAGGTGGCGATATTTTCCCTCGTGCATGAGCCGAATGGCGACAGCCAAGGTGTCTTCGCGGTCGAGCAGCTTGGGTTTTCGGGTCATGAATTCGGAGATGGGACTTTGGAGATCGGGGTTGGCCAAGAGGCCGCGGATCAAGGCGTCGCGTTCGGTGAAAATGCCCACGACTCGTTTGCCCTCGAGCACGACGGCGCAACCGGTCTTTTTTTCCTGCATTCGGCGCAGGACTTCGCCCAAGGTCAGTTCGGGATGGACGGCGACGGCCTCCCGCGTGCTGAGATTGCGGATCTTTTCGGTTTTGAGCGCTTCTTCGAAATTCATGAGAAAGCCCTTTTTTGACCGAAAACTTATGGGGAATCTTAACGCTCCACCGGGGGAATCGCCACGAGAAATCTAGGGCGAAAATTCACCTTGCGCCTAAAGCGGGGAATCTATTAAGGAATCCCCCATGCTCGTCGTGAAGCGTCCCAAGCTGTCTTTGTTGGATCGAATGTATATCGGCGCGGTCTTCCGCGGGATGTGGATCACCCTCAAGCACGCGGTCGGCATTATCTTCCACCAAGACCGCATCGTGACTTACGAATACCCCGAGATGAAAAAGCCCATTCCCGAGAACTACCGCGCCGAGCATCGCTTGATGCAGCGGCCCGACGCCACCCCGCGTTGCACCGCTTGCATGCTCTGCGCGACGGCCTGCCCGGCGC
>JAIOPF010000011.1 GCA_021414045.1 Deltaproteobacteria bacterium
CGGCGATCATCTCCGGCGTCATCTCGGCATGAAACTGCAAGCCATAGGCCTTGGTGCCATAGCGGAAGGCCTGATGCAAAAAAAGCTGGGAGGAAGCTAGCAATACGCTTCCCGCCGCCAATTCGAAAGTCTCTCCATGCCATTGGAACATCTCGAAGCGCCGCGGAAACTCCCCGAGCAGCGGGTCGCCCTTCGCCTCCGGGCGCATCCACAACGGGTACCAGCCTATCTCTTTCTTCTCGCCGCGATAGACGCGCATCCCCAAGGCCTTGGCCAGCAATTGCGAACCGAGACAGACGCCCAAGAAAGGCCGCTGGGCCTTCAGGGTCTCCTCGATGAGACGCAATTCTTCGCGGATAAAAGGGAGTTCGTGCCCATCGTTGGCACTCATGGGGCCGCCCATGACGATGACGCCGTCGCAGTCGGGAGATTCCGAGACGTGCAGCGCCCTTAGGTCTTCCTTCCAGGACGAAATGAATCGAAGCTCGACTTCGAGTTCTCGAAGGACCTTCTCGAAAGTTCCCAGCCCCTCGTAAGGCACATGTTGAAAGACCCAGATTTTTGGCATAGGGCTCTCCCCGTGGAGACGAAATTTCAAACGGAGTTCCGCCGTAAGCTGCTTCAGTGGTACCGAAAATACAAGCGGGATCTCCCCTGGCGGAAGACGCGGGACCCTTATTCCATCTGGGTCAGCGAGATCATGCTGCAGCAGACCCAGGTCGCCACCGTCATCCCCTTCTACAAACGTTTTCTGAACCGATTTCCCGACCTTCGCTCCCTAGCCAAGGCTGAAGAAGAAGAGGTTTTAGCCCAATGGGCGGGATTGGGTTATTATCGGCGCGCCAAGCTCCTGCAACGCGGCGCCCAAGAGGTTTTGGCCCGGCACGGCGGTGAATTGCCTGATAACGCCGAAGCCTTGGAGGCCTTGCCCGGCATCGGGCCCTATACGGCGGGCGCCATCGCCTCCATCGCCTTCCAAAAACCCAGCCCCTTGGTCGACGGTAACGTGATTCGCGTCTTGTCTCGGGTCTTTCGCCGACAAGGCCACGCAAAATCCCCGGCCTTGCAAAAGGAAATCTGGGGCTACGCCAAAGACCTGGTCGACCCCGCCCATCCCGGCGACTTCAACCAGGCCCTCATGGAGCTTGGCGCCACCGTCTGCCGCGTCGCCTTGCCCTCTTGCGGACGCTGTCCCCTGCAGGGACTATGCGCCGCCAAGGAATCCGGCGATCCCGAAGCTTATCCTGAAACTCCGCCAACCCAGAAGACCCTCAAGCTAGAACGCGCGGTCGCTGTCGCCCTGCAGGGCGAAGCCATCTTGCTGGTCAAATTCCGTCAATCGCGTTGGTTTCAGGGAATGTGGGGCCTGCCTCATGAATATGTCGCCGAAACAGGGGCTTCCCGGGAGATTGTCGCGGAATTCCTGGAGAATCATCTCGGAATCCGATTTCCCAAAGCCCAGGCCCTACCTTCGACCCGCCACTCCATCACCCACCATCGCATCGATTCTTTGGCCTGGATCGGTCAAAGCCAAGGAAAGCCCCGGCTCCTGGGCCCCATCTCCGAGGCTCGGTTTTTCACCCCGGAAGAGATCGCCGACGCAGCCCTACCCAACTTCGACCGCAAGGTCCTGGAGGCGGCTAAGATAATCTAGGATAGACTTTCCCGGCGACTCTGTGCCAAGGTTTCGCAACTCTGCGGTAGGTACTGACCGAAAATAAGTACAGAGGGTTTTAGGCTATGAGTAAAATCCCGAATCAAACCAACCAAGAAATCCGGCCGGGCGCCGTCCTGGGTTCGGACAATTTGCCCTTCGAATCGATGATTTTTTCGAATGACGCCGATAAGACGACCCCCGAAGCGCCGTCGCCTAGCGCCTCCCGCTTCGTCCCGCGAGATCCGGCCCAACACTTGACCGAGGCCCCCCGCCCCAACTTTTCGAAGCTGTTTCGTCCCAATTCTTAGTTCTTAATAATGGAAACCATTGCGACGAAGGTGGACCATCGGCTGTCCCTCTTCCTCGTTACCGGCGTTCACGACTTCGGCCACGAACAATTGGTGGTCCCCCGCGTCGTAGACCTGCCTCAATTCGCACTCGAGGAAGCAGAGGCTGTTCTTGAGCAAGGGAACTCCCAAGGATTGACGCTCGATCGCGATCCCCGCGAAAGGATCTTGGCCTGGCTCGAAACCCCGACCGAAATGCGCCAGCATGTCCTTTTGGCCGGTGTGCAGGAGGTTCAAGGCCAGTTTTTTGCTGTGCTGGATCATCTCGGCCACCGGACGCCCGCGCTTGACCGCGAAAGAGACCATCGGGGGCTCGAAAGAGACCTGTTGGTACCAAGAGGCGAGCATGGCTCCGCTCATTTGCCCGTCTTGCGCCGTTAAAACGGCGACCCCGCTGGCGATGCGCCCAAGCGCTTGGCCGATTTTGTCTTTGTGGGTGTTTTCCGACATAAACGCTCCTTTGATGCTATTTTAAAGATGGCACCGCCGGGCTCAAAGAGCAAAAAAAATCTTGGGTATTTCGCCTAATTGACCCCGCGAGACACCCAATATATAGCGAATCCCATGCCCCATTTTTCCGAGACAAAGCCCGACGCCATCAGCCCATTTCTGGATCCTAGTTATAACGCCGCTCAGGACGCCGCGGCTTGGTTGGAATTGAGCGCGGAACAAATTTTCGAGCTCACGGGCGACGAACGCAAGACTTTCCTCAACGCCTACATCACTCAGGACATCAAAAATCTCGGAATGGACCGCCTCGCCCAGGGAGCCTTCCTCACCCAAAAGGGCAAACTCGTCAGCGAGTCCTGGGTTTTGAACCTGTCCGACAAAATCTTGCTGCTGTTCCCCCCGGGTTTCGGCGAACGCGTCGAGAAACACCTCGCGACTTTCTTGATGTTCGCCAACGTCACTTTTCGCAACGTCAGCCAAGATTGGGCTCATTTCGCCCTGCTGGGCCCCAAAGTCGGGGAGTTTTGGAAGGCGCTCACGGCCCAAGAAATTCCCACAGCCGAAGGTCCCCTGCAAAAAATCCACTGGGAAGGAGTGCCCCTTCTCGCCTTCGTCTCGCCGCGCTTCGGCACCAAAGCCGTGGAGGCCCTCCTGCCCGCTCACATGGGTCCGGCTTTTCGAGAACGTCTCGCCTCGCTCCAACCCGAAGGCCTCGAGAAATTGAGCGAAGCCGCCCGCGAAACGCTGCGCCTCGAGGCCGGTATTCCCAAAATGGGCGTGGACATGGGCGAGGAACACCTAGTCGCCGAAGTCGGCTTAAACGAGGGCGCGACGAGTTTCACCAAGGGTTGTTACCTAGGCCAAGAAACCACCGCCCGGGTCCAAAGCCGGGGACACGTCAATCGTCGCTTGATTCCCCTGCAATTAAGCGGGATTTCCGAGGCCGCCCTGCCTCTCGAGATCTTTCAAGGCGAAAAAAAGGTCGGTATCTTGACCTCGGCCGTAAAATCACCGAAGTTCGGAGCAGCCATCGGACTGGGCACGGTTTCGCTGCAGGCTTTGGAGAATTCGGAAGAACTCTTCGCCGCGAACGCGGAAGGCAAAAACTTGATCCAGCCACGGCGGAAAAACGCATGACCGAAAATCTTCCACAAACCTACCCGATCGACGAAGTGCTCATGAAGAAGCACTGGAACCTCGCCGACGCCTTCCGTTACTGCGAACGTCTGGCCCGCAATCATTACGAGAATTTTCCCGTCGGCAGCGTCCTCATCCCCAAGGAACTGCGGCCCTACGTCTGGGCCATCTATGCCTTCGCCAGGCGAGCCGACGACATCGCCGACGAGGATTTTCCCGAAGTCGAGCGCCTTCCCGCCCTGCGGGCCTGGCAGGGCCTCCTCGAAAAAAGCCAGATCGCTCCCGTCAATCATCCGGTTTTCCTGGCGGTCAAGGAGACGATTCGGAAGTTCCAAATCCCGGTGCAATGGCTGATCGACCTCGTCACCGCCTTCAAGTGGGACGTGGAGGTCAAGCGCTACCCGACCTTCAAGGACGTGCTTTATTATTGCCGCCATTCCGCGAATCCGGTGGGCCGTTTGGTCCTCTATCTCTTCGGCTACCGCGACGAGCGGCTCATGCTTTATTCCGACCAAATCTGCTCGGCGCTGCAGCTCGCCAATTTTTGGCAGGATATCTCGGTGGATCTCGAGAAAAACCGCATTTACCTGCCCCTCGAGGATCTCAAGCGCTTCCAAGTCACCGAGGCGGAACTCTTCGCGAAAGACGCCTCGCCTCGCTTCCGCGACTTGCTGCGATTCGAGGTCGAGCGCACCGAGGAGATGTTCCGCGAAGGCGCCCCCTTGATTCGAGCCGTGAAGGGAAGATTGCGCCTCGAATTGAAATGCACGGTCCTAGGCGGCATGGGTATCCTGAAAAAAGTGCGGGAAGCGGATTTCGACACCCTCTCGAGTCGGCCTACTTTCAACAAGACGGACAAGGGCAAAATTCTCATCAAGGCCCTCTTCGGCTTTAAACGGTCCCTGCGCCCGCCGAAAATTTCCAGTGAGGTTCATCCTCCGGAAATGCCGGCCGATGCGGCGCCTCCACTACCCGTCGATGAGGGATCGCCCCCATGAAAGCCCAACCTTTAAGCGGCGCCGAACTCGCTCCGGCCTTGGGCACGGAAGAGATCGTCCGCGGCAGCAAAAGCAATTTCGTTCTTTCCTTCCTGGCCCTCCCGGCCGACCAACGCGAAGGCATCTCGGACTTTTACGCCTTGAGCCGCGTGGTCGACGACGCAGTCGACGAGCATGGACCGGAAGAAGCCGAGGGCTTGCTCCGGTTTTGGCGGGAGGAAATCGCGCTCTGCTACTCCGGCCAACCCACCCATCCGGTGACCCGGGCCATGCAGCGGACAATACGCCGTTTCGACATCCCGCATCGCTATCTCGAGCTGTTGGTCGAGGGTTGCGAAATGGACCTGAAGAAGAAGCGCTACGCGAATTTTCAAGAGCTCGAGGGCTATTGCTACCGCGTCGCCGGGGTCATCGGCCTCGTCTGCATGAAGATTTTCGGCTTGGGCGGCGAGGAGGCCGAGCGCTCGGCCGTCGACCTAGGTTTAGCGCTGCAGCTCACCAACATCCTACGCGACGTCAAATGCGACGCGGAGATCGGGCGTCTCTACCTGCCGCGGGAAGAGATTGTGAGGTTCGGACTCGAGGAGGGAGATCTGCTCGCGGGAAAAATGCAGCCCAAGCTCGTGCCCTTGCTGCAATTTCAGGCGGAACGGGCCCAAGACTACTTCGACCGCGCCTTCGCCACCATGAAGCGCCTGCCGCACAAACCGCTGATCGCAGCCTGGATCATGGGCAAGACCTACCATCGCATCCTGAAAAAGATCCGGTCCCGCGGTTACGACGTCTTTTCGAAAAAAATTCAGCTCTCCAAACCCCTCAAGGCTTGGATCGCGCTTCGAGAAAGACTACTCTAGCCACCCCACCCCCAAATTTGTTATCGGAGTCGGATGCCTTTTCAGCAAAACATCGACGTGACCATCGTCGGCGGCGGTTTCGCCGGCCTCGCGGCGGCCTTGCGCCTGCATCGCGCCGGCGCCAAAATCCGCCTGCTGGAAAAGCGCCCCTTCTTCGGGGGCAGGGCTTATTCCTTCAAGGAACCGAAAACCGGCGAGACCCTCGACAACGGACAGCACCTCCTCATGGGCTGCTACCACGAGACCTTCGCTTTTTTGCGTGACTTGGGCACCTTCGACCGCCTCGACATCCAGAACGGCCCATGCTCACCCTGATGAACCTGAGCAAGAAGGCTCGGGGCAACGGCCACGCCTTGGACGATCTTTCGGTGCGGGACCTCTTGCAGAATACCGGTCAAACCGAGGACGCGGTCGCGAAATTTTGGGAACCCTTGGCCTTGGCCACGCTCAACGAATCCCTCGACATTGCCAGCGCCCGGCTCTTCGCCGAGGTCTTGAGGCGGGCCTTGCTCTCCAAGAAATCCGATTCTAACTTGGCCATTTCCAAGGTGGGATTGAGCGATCTCTTCGCGACGCCCATGCAGCAATACCTCGAAGGTCACGGAGTGCCGCTTTCGTTCAACACCCAAGCCACCCGCGTGACGCGAGAGGGGGCTGGTTTCCTGGTCGAGACCAACACCGGCGAACGATTCGCCACCGACCAACTGCTGCTCGCCACTCCGCCCAACGCGCTCGCCAAGCTTCTGGCGGAAAGCGGTTCCGAATTTCAGGGGCTATTCCCGGAACTCGTCCGTTTCGGCAGCGCCCCCATCGTCTCGATCAATCTTTGGTTCGAAAATTTCCATCCCCCGCAAAGGATGCTGGGACTGGTCAACAGTCCCATCCACTGGGTCTTCGACAAGAGCAAGATCTTGACGGGCCAGAGAAGTTCGCACCTGACCTTGGTCGTCAGCGGGGCCCACGCCTTGGCCCAGGAAAACAAAGAAAACCTGGTCAAGCTCGCCTGCGCCGAATTGCAGCGCTTTTTTCCCGAACTCGAGAACGCCCGCTTGTACCACTCGCAAGTCGTGAAAGAACTCGAAGCGACTTTCAGCGCCCAGCGTGGCCTCAACCGCTACCGCCCCTCGAATCGGACGGCCCTGCCGGGCCTTTACCTGGCCGGCGACTGGACCGACACGGGACTTCCCGCCACCATCGAGAGCGCGGTTTTAAGCGGCCACCAAGCCGCCGACGCCCTTTTGGAGTCTCACCATGCCCGCTAAACCCATCGCCTTCTTTGACGTCGATAAGACCCTGTGCAACTGCTACACCGGCTTTCCCACCACCATCGAACTGATGCGCCACAAGATCATCAAAAAACGTCGCATCCTGCAGGCCCTCTTTTACAACGCCCTAGGGCGCATCTACGTGAATGCGGACGTGCGCAAGATGTACGAGATCGCCATCTCCGACATGGCGGGGACGCACATCGACGACATCCTGCGCATCGGCAAGGAGACCTTCGACCGTTTCGTGAAGCCGAAAATGTACGTGGAAGGCATCGAAGAGATTAACCGGCTGAAACAAGAAGGTTACACGGTGGCCCTCTTGACCTCGGGGCCCTACATGCTGATCAAGAACATGGAGATCTTTCTAAAGACGGACACCTCTTTCAGCAACGGACCCGACATCGCCGACGGCATCCTGCAAAAAACTTTTCGCGAACCACTGTGCTACAAAGAAGGAAAAGTCCAAGTCGCCCGCCAATTCGCGGACGCCGAGGGCGTCGACTTGAAAGACTGCCTTTTCTACTCCGATTCCATCTCGGACCTTCCCCTATTGTCCCAGGTGGGTCATCCCCGCGTGGTCAATCCCGACCGCAAGCTCGGTGAAGAGGCCGCTCGTCGCGGCTGGGTCGTGCTGAATTTCTCGAAACTGCTCGGAAGCAACTGAAGCCTTTCGATCCTTACGCACTGCGTTACGCGCAAAGATTGCGGTAAGCACCCGGTTTCGTTCATAATGCCGCCATGCCACCCTATCGCGTGATCGCCCTCGGTGACTCGCTCACCTACGGATACCCTTTTGGAAAAAACATGTCCTGGGTCGAATACGCGTCCAAAGAGCTCAAGACGCCGATTCTCAACCAGGGCGTCAACGGCAATACCTTCCGAGAAATGCTGCGCCGCCTCACCATCGACGTGCTCGATCTCAAGCCGGAACTCTGCGTCCTGCTGGGCGGCGCCAACGATGTCTATCAGGGCGTGAGCCAAGACCTGATGCGATCCAACTTCACTAAAATCACCGAACTGCTGGAAGAGGGAAAAATTCGTCCCTTGGTCGGCCTGCCGCCTCCCGTGGAAGACGAAGTCTTCGAAAAGGAATTGGCGAAGTTCCGACGTTGGTTGAAAAGCTTCGCGAAGGAAAAACGATTCTCGACCATCGATTTTTACGGCCCCTTCATCGACACGAAAAAGAAAAAACTGAACGCCGCTTGCTACGAGGACGGCGTCCACCCCAGCTCCAAGGGTTACCAGGGCATGGCGAAGGCGGCGATCAAGGTTTTGCAAGAAGCATTGGAATAGCGGCGGCGTTCTGTTAGAAAACCTCCGTCGCTATGGCCCGCAAAAAATCCAAGAAAAAAACAAAACAATCCCCTCAACTCTGGCAATGGGTGATCGTCGCCGGCGCCGCCTTCCTACTTTATCAGGGATTGCAGCATTTCCTGCAGCCCGGCAAAAAGGCCCCCGAGAAAAAAATCGTCGCTGTGAAGGGCAAATCCGAGAAACCCGGAAAGGAAAGTCCACCGCCGGCGAAGCCCAAACCCACTCCCGCGCCGACCCCCATGCCGACGCCGCAAGTCACCGCCGCACCGGTGACGAAATGGGATTTTAAGAATGCCGGCCGCTTCTTGCCCAAGGAAGCCTACCCCGACAATTACACCGCCCTCCCTTCCGGAAATTCCGCGGGCCTCTTGGCCTACGCGAAAATCGTCGCCGGCAAGAAGCCCGGTCCGCAAGGCCTGACCAACACCGAACCGGGCCTGCGCGCCGTCGTCTGGGACGGCAAGAAATCCCAGAGTCAAGACCTGGACTTCCATGCCCTCCAACCTGCCTTGGGCGGACTTAAATTGGTCGGCCCTCCGCAACCTGAACGCAAGCCCTGGATCTCCGACGGGGCGACCATCTATCCGGTCAAACTCTTCTTGAACGACGAGACGCGCCTCATGGTCGCCTTCGTCCGGCTCGAGGGCTCCCAACTGAGTTGGGCCCCCGTCGCCCACGAGGAAGGCAAGACCAGCGCCGCGGCCTTCCTGCAAGGCACCACCGCCGCGGTCACCCGCCGAGTCAACAAGGTCGAGCACGATGGCAAGCATTACATCGTGGTCGAAAAAGGCTCCCTTGACCTGACCAAGCCCGAGGCGGGATACCAATGGAAGGTGGAAGCCTATGCCTGGAATGGGAAGGCCTTTGCCTTCGACAAGGCTTACTCCGCGGCATTGACGAAGGAAAAAAAGTCCGCGGAACAATAGGCATCCCGTCATCGAATATGCCGACAGCCATTCAAATCGAGAAGCTGCAAAAATACTACGCCGATTTCCCCGCCCTACAGGGCGTGGATCTCGAGGTGCCCGCCGGCCAATTCTTCGGCCTCCTGGGGCCCAACGGCGCCGGCAAGACGACGCTGATCAACAGCATCGTCGGTCTGGTGCGCCCAAGCCAGGGCTCGGTGAAGGTCTTCGGCCACTCGGTGACGGATGAGCCTTATGAAGCCAAGAAGTGCATCGGGTTTTCCCCGCAAGAAATCAACACCGACCGTTTCTTCAATCTGCGGCGAACGCTGGAATTCCAAGGCGGCTTTCATGGCTTGTCCCGAAGTGCCGCGAAGGATTTGGCCGAAAAACTCCTCGTCCAGTTCGGGCTGAAGGAAAAAGCAAAGCAGGCCTTCTACAAGCTCAGCGGCGGAATGCAAAAGCGCCTCATGGTCGCGCGCGCCTTGATGAGTCAACCCAAGCTGCTCATGCTCGACGAACCCACGGCGGGCGTCGACGTCGAGCAGCGCCACGAATTATGGAAGTACCTGC
>JAIOPF010000012.1 GCA_021414045.1 Deltaproteobacteria bacterium
CCAAGGCCCAACGCACCGACCCTTGCGCCAGGCGCAGGATACGGGTGCTGATCGTTTTTCCTTGCTTGCCCAGGATTTGAGTCAACTCCTCTTGGGATAGAGGGGAGAAGCGAATTTTTTGGCAGCGAGAGAGGATGGTCCTTGGGACCCAACCCGCCGCATGCGAGACGAGCAGGAAGTAGGTTTCCGGCGGCGGTTCCTCGAGGGTTTTCAAGAGCGCGTTGGCCGCCGCGGGATTGAGCGCGTGGGCCTCGGCGAGCAGGACGACCCGAACGCGGCTTACTAGTGGGGGCATCGCCATGGCTTTTTTTACTTCGCGGATTTGGTCGATTTTGATGCGTCCGTTGTCCGGCTCGAGGTTCCAGAGGTCCGGGTGTCGGCCCTCTTGAATGAGATGGCAAGAGCGACAGTCACCGCAAGGGGCCTCTTTGGATTCGCAGAGCAGGGCGGCGGCGAGATGCCGGGCGACGAGCTGTTTTCCGATTCCGTCGGGGCCCAGGAAAATCAGGGCATGGGGCAACCGTCCCGAGCCACGCCATTGCTCGAGGGAACGAAAGACCTCGCGGTGTCCGGTGAAGGCGGGCTCTTTCATGGTTTCTTGATTCCCAGGCTTTCGATTTCTTCCAGGATCTTGCCGTGCAGCGCTTCGATTTCCATCGTCGCATCGAAAACGCGGAAGCGTTCGGGTTCTTCGCGCGCAAGCCGCAGATATCCTTGGCGGACTTTTTCGTGAAAGGCGAGGGCCTCGGCCTCGAAACGTCCCTCGGAGCTTTTTTGTCGCTCAAGCCGGGCCGTGGCGCGCGCCAGGCCGATCTCGACGGGAAGGTCGAGCAGGAAAGTCCGGTTGGGCTTGAGCCCCCCCGTCGCCAATTGATTGAGTTCGGTGATGAGCTTGAGGTCGAGGTGACGGCCAAATCCCTGGTAGGCGACGGTAGCGTCGGTGAAACGGTCGCAGAGGACTATGCGGTTTTCGGCCAAGGCGGGGGCGATGGTTTCCTCGATATGTTGGGCTCGATCCGCGGCGTAGAGCATCAGTTCGGAGAGGGGCGAAAGGCGGTGATTTTTTCCGTCCAGCAAAATGCGGCGGATCTCGGCTCCGATCTCGGTACCACCGGGTTCGCGGGTCAAGAGACAAGGGAAACCGCGTTTTTTTAAGGCCTCCGCGAGGAGGTGGATTTGAGTGGTTTTGCCGCTGCCCTCGCCGCCTTCGAATGTCAGGAAGAGTCTCATTTGAGACCGAAGCCTAGGGATTGGCGATGGGTAGATGCAAGAAAAAAAGACCCCCCTAGCTTTTCAACTAGGAGGGCCTTCCGTGCAGTGAGTTGTGCATCCCTCTTTGGAGAGGAATTCTTTATCGCCGTCAGTACATGTAGCCCAATTGCAGGCCAAAAGTGTTCTGCGAAGTCGAAGGCAGGCTTCCGGAGAGGAAGCTGGGATTCGTCGAACTGTCGTGACGGAATTCAGCGCGTACGCGGAGGGCTCTGGCCCAGGGCGAATTAATGCTCGCGAAAGGCGTTACCTGGAAGGTCGAACGCGTCGACCACATGGTCTGCGCGGTTCCGGTGCGGGCGGCGTCGGGATCCAAGAAGACTTCGAAGCCTTGGGCGAAGCTGACCTGAGGGATCAATCCCACCCTCGCGGTGAGCCCTAAGGCATGCCAATTGGCTTCCGGTTGTCCGGCGCCCTGGCCTTCGTGACCCCAGTCGTAGGTCGCCGAGGCGGTGAAACGATCGAATCCGCCGGCGGTGGACGTCGCGTCGTTGACCTTCACCGCGGCAATGAAGTCCAGGATACTGCGCAATCTTCCGCCTTCGGAACCTACCGTGCTCGCGCCAGACAGGGTCAGCCAGGGGGTGGGATTTCCGCTCAGGGCTCCCAGCCAGCCGATGCCGGCGGAACGGTCGAGGACGTTGTCCCAACCGTTGATGATGCCCGTGGTGGCGGTGAACAGACTGGCGCCGCTGCTGTCGGTAATGATGGGATATTCCGCCAAAACGCCCAAGTGCGTGAAGGGTTCGGCGAGCCCGAATTGCCACGAATGACTGATGTGGTTGTTGCTCAAGCTCTCGATGACTTCGGTGCCGATCAGGGTGGCGAACTTGCCGCCACGCAAGGTCACTCCATTGCCGATGGGAAGCCTGAGGCGGGCATAGACCTGCTGCAAGTCGTACCAGTCGCCGCTGAAGGAAGAGCGGGCGCGGGCGACCCGAGGGTTTTCGCCGACGCCGAAATCGAAGCGGAAACCGAAGGGATTGTCCGCATCGACGGCTCGGTCCAAGGAAAGTTCGAGGTAATTGAACATCGGGCGATCGGCTCGGGTATCGAAGATGCGCATCGCGTTCATGCCGGTCGAGGGAGCGCCAAGGTTCGCGGTGTAGGTCGTGTCGAGATAAAGTCCCGGGGTGATGCCGCGGACGAACTGGCCCATCGAGACGTCGCGCGGGAAATGGCCCCCGGCCACGTCGACCAATCGGGCGAGATCGAGTCCGGCCATGAAGAAGTATCCCATGGGGTTGTATCCGCGACCGCCGAAAGAATCGGGGGTTTCGGGGACGGAGAGGCCGAAGTTGGGCTGGAAGCCTCCGGATAATACGACGATGCCGCGGGCGAAGGTCAGTCCGCCGCCCAAGCTCAAGGCTAGCATCGACTGATTGTCGAGAGCCCGAGTGATGGAGGGCGCCACGCCGGCTTGCTGAGAATAAAGGATGTTGCTGCCGATGCCGGCGAAGACAAAGGCACTGAGCCAACCGGGGGCTATCCAGCCTTCATAGCCGCCTTCGAGGCCGAAATGGACCAGTGAGACGTCGTGTCCCGAACCGTCGTTCAAGGCGCCCAAGCGAAAGACGCCGTTCAAGAAAAGCGAGTTTCGAGAATCAAGATTGAAGTTTTGCCCGACGGTCGTTTGAAACATCCCGCCGGAATACGAAGGTGCGCTGCCGCCCAAGGCCAAGGAGGTATAACCGCCGCTCATTTGAAGGCGATAAGGCGCCACGGGGTTCCCGCTGCTTGCCGCGGGGGCCGGTGCTGGTGGTGCTGAGGCCGGTCCCGATGCGGGCGTGTTGGTTGAAGCTACTGGTGGTGTCATATCGATTTTTCCCCTGGGGCCGGTGAATAAAAAGCCCCAGTCTTGTTTTCGACAGGACACCGAAAAATTTGCTTAGGCATATCCCTCTCTCTTTTCCCTGTACTGGAATTTTGCAACCCGGGTGCCAGTGAGAGGAAATATTAAATCTTTGTATTATCAATGGTTTAACTCATAAGAGCCCCCTTTTGAGGCGGTGAAAATTGCTTAAGTTAACGGCAATTGCCCCCCGTACAGGCATTTTTAGGGGATTAATTTTTTTTAAAAAAAGCAAAAAAAACCCCGATTCGCCGTAGCAAATCGGGGTTTTGGATTCCGTCGGGAGAGGCCTAGAAGTTGTAGGCGAACTCCGCCGAAATGGCGTTCGACAGCGAAGTGAGATCCCCGCTGGCGGGATTGATCAACACGTTACGCGGTTGCAGGCCGGGCTGGACATTGGCGTAGTGATGCAGGTCCATCCGGTATTCCAGTTTCATCTTCGCACCGTCGGTGATTTGATAACCGGCGCCGAGGACGAAGTTATGGATCTGCTGGTCGGCACCCGTGAACTCACCTTGGATGTCATGCAGGTAGCCGTAGCTGAAGAAGATGTCCCAGATGTCGCTCAGGCCGTAATCCAAGACGAAGTAACCGCCGAGGGACTTGGCGTTGGGGCCAAGGACGCCGGTGAGGTTGTTCTGTTGGATGTAGGTGAACTCACCCGCGAACAAGAGTTGTTCGGTGAACTTCACGGCGAAGTCCATGTCGATGATGTGGGTCAAGTGGGCGTTGTTGCCAGCTTGCTCCGGGCCACCGGCATAGCTTAAGCCGATCGTGCTCTTCTTGCCTTCTTCACCCCAGTTGTAGCCGAAGCGGGTACCCCAAGAAGGGATAGCGCTGTCGCCAGGACTGGCGACGCCAGCCGCCGGGGGAATGGGAAGACGGGCACCGGTCAAGCAGGGAGCTCCGACGATGATACAGTCGAAGAGTTGGTTGACCAGGTAGAGGTGCATGTCGAAGTGATCGCCGAAGGCCCAGTACATCTTGGCGCCCGTCGCGTTGGTCGGGGTCAGGAAGTTATAGGTGTTCGGAAAAGAGATCGTGGGGTTGTCGGCACGGTCGACCAGGTAGTAGCCGATGGGAACGTTGAAACGACCGATCAGGAACTCACCGCCGAGGACGCCCAAGGTCACATAACCTTGTTCGAGCTCGAAGTTGCTGCCGACGACGCCGGTGTCGGTGTTACGACCGCTGCCGGAGAGGGAACGGCCGAAATCGAGGTCGGCGCGCAAGCGGATCTTTTCGCCGAAGCTCTTCTGAATGTCGAGCTCGACTTGATCCACGTAAAAGTTGAAAGTATCGCGGCTCGGGGCGGTAGCGCCGCGGAAATCGCGAAGCTGGCCGCTGACGTCGCCAATGGCCGCACTGTCATCGTGCTGCCAACCGGTAACGATGTCGACGTTACCGCTGAACTCTACCCCACCCGCCTTCGAATCTTCGGCGTGGGCCGGCAGACTGACGCTGAGCGCGAGCAGACTGGCCGCTATAGCTAGTTTTTTCATGATCATCTCCTTCTTTTCTCCAGGATTACGAGGTTAAATTTTCCACGAAACCTGTTGGTTTATGTACAAAATTATCCAGGAATTTCCATTACTTAGGCTGCAAGGCTCGTACCAGGACACGGATTAATTAATGCTTAGATCCTGGGCCCTTAGAGGCCGCGAGGTCTCGGTTGGTCTTTGCAATCGCTCAAAGCCTGAGCACTTGGCGATTTCTCAAGCATTCCAACCTAAGTCAAAGTCGAATGCCCGAGCTCTTCACCGAGTTCGGGCATATCGAATTCCAAAATTCAAAGAACTAAAAATTATACGCAAATTCCGCCGACAGAGCGTTTTGCAGCGAGCTTCGGTCGTTGCCCGTGAGGGCGGCGGCCGCGGCGGCGCTGTAGTTGTGGAGATCGAGTCGATACTCGACCTTCACCTTGGCTCCGTCGGTGATCTGGTAACCTGCACCGAGGCTGAAATCGTTGATTTGCTGATCGACGCCCGTATAGGCCGCCGTCGGGTTGACGTCATGCAAGTAGCCATATCGAAAATAAATGTTCCAGGTATCGCTGGGAGAAAAACCCAGGAGCAGGAATCCGCCAAATCCCTTGCTGTTCGGAAATCCCGCGAAGGCGCTCGTCACGTTGTCTTGTCGGTAAATGCCTTCGCCGCCAAGAGTGAATTTGTCGCCGATGTGGATGTTGAAATCGAGGTCGAGGATATTCGTCAAATGGGCGTTGTTGCCGAACTGCTCGGGCCCGCCCGCATAGCTGAATCCGACGGTGCTTTCCTTGCCCACGGAACCCCAAGTAAAGCCGAAACGCGTTCCGTAAGAGGGGATGGCGCTATCGGTGCCGACCGTGGTGCTGATAACGTCGATTAGGTTGTTGACGACGTAGAGGCTCCAATCAAAATTGTCGTTGAAGGCGTAATAGGCTTTCGCGCCGGTCAAGTTGTGCGGTCGAAGGTAACGATAGACGTTGGAGAAGGAGACGGCCATGTTGTCGGCCCGGTCGACGCTTTCCAATCCGATGGGGGCGTTGAATCGCCCGACCATGAGTTCGATGCCTTTGCCGAAAGGCAAGTTGGTTGTGACGTAGCCCTGCTCGAGGTTGAAGTTTTGCCCGGTTTGGGTGACTCGGCCGGTGCCGGAGAGAAATCGACCGAAGTCCAAGTCGGCGCGGAGGCGGATGTTTTCGCCGAAGCTTTTTTGCAGGTCGAGTTCGACCTGATCGAGATAAAAATTATAGGTGTCGCGGTTGGGGGCGGCCAAGCCGCGAAAATCTCCCAATTGCCCGCTCCCGGCGCCCGCGCCGTCGGCGGCGTTACAACCGAGCCCGCCCGCGCCGAAAGAACAACTGCCGCCCGCTTGTCGGGGAAAAGCGCCCGCTGGGCCGTCCGTGCTGGCACCGTCGTCGTGTTGCCAGCCGGTCACGACATCCACGTTGCCGCTGAACTCGACCCCTCCCGCCTTGGAATCCTTCGCAAGCAGGGAGGTTGGGAGCGACAAGGACGCCAAAGTGGCCGCGAGTGCTAAGTAGACGGACTTTTTCATAAAAATGCTCCTCTTCAAAGCAGAAGAAAGGGAAGCTAAAAACATGCAAAAGGGTGAAAAACGACAGAAGAGGTCGCTTCCTTACCCAATATAGCTGAAATTGTGGGAGCACGAGGGTCCAGCTCGTGCAAAAAAACTAAAGATACTTAAACTTAATTTAAGTGAACTGGACCTTAATTTATGTATAATTATAGGTCAAGTTTTTTTATATATTTCCCATGCTTAGCCTCGAAAGCTCGCGAGGGGCCGGGGATTCCAATTCGGCGCCGTAAATGACGGATGGGGAATTCAAAGTCAATGATATTCTTTATGCGCTGCGTTACGAACTTTCGGAACGCTGAGGGTGGTTTCCTGTGA
>JAIOPF010000072.1 GCA_021414045.1 Deltaproteobacteria bacterium
GAAGAGGCCTTTCAGACCCTGCGCGCCGAATGTCGGGTCGTCATGGTGGCGGGATTATCCATGGGCGGCCTGTTGGCGGCGCATCTGGCCCATCATCACAAGAATTCGGTGCGAGCCCTAGGTCTCATGGCGACGCCGCTCTTCCTCGACGGATTCCTCATTCGGGGCTTGTTTCCGGCGATTTGGAAGACACCCCTGAAGCACATCTACAAATACCAAAAGAAGGGGATCGCCTCGATCAAGGACCCGGTGGCCCGGCGCCGCTATCAAACCTACCATAAAGTCCCGGTGGTCTCGGTGGCGAGCATGCTGGAACTGCAAAAAACCGTCCGGGACGAATTGAAGCACATCAAGCAACCCACGATCATCCTCCACTCGCTACACGATGAAACGGTGCCCTACGGGAACCTGGATTACATCCAGGCCATCCTGCCAAGCCCGGATGTCGAGACCGTCACCCTCACCAAGAGCAATCACATCATCACCCTCGATTACGACAAAGACATCGTGGCCAAGCGGCTCATCCGATTCTTCAAAAAGTACCGCAAATAGGGGAAGGGCGGAGGGTTTCCCTCCGCCCGCGTGCCGCCGGGTCGCCTGGGGTTATTTGCGTCGCCGCTGGAAGAGCAGAGGAGCCAGCGCGCCCATGGCGAGGATGCCGGTGATGAAGGGCGAAGCGTCGGCGTTTAGGTTAAGGCTGCAACCGAGTTTGCCGCTTCCTTCCAAAAAGGCCCCCGGACTCGAGCTGCCGTGGGGAGCGTCGCTGGGCACCGGAGGCGTTGCTTCCGGGGATTCGCTGGGCGGCGGTGTCGGAACCGGGGTCGGCGAAGGACTGGGGCTGGAACTGGGGGGAGGATCGCAGGGCCCGTAAGCGGCTTGGAATTTTCCATCGGCTTGAATCGGCACGGGCGGGGGTGTGGGGTCTCCAGGCTTTGGCATCAACCACGGATCGCAGTGCAGGGGTGGCGTCCAAGCCGCGGCGGCATCCCAGGCTAAGGCCATCATGGCCGCAACGGTGAAGATTTTCAGTATTCCATGTTTCATATTTTCTCCTTTTTCGCCCCTGCAAGATCCCGCGAAACTTCGGAGGATGCTCCAGGGGCGGGGATAGCCTCGGTCATCCGGGCTATCCCCGTGGTCGCCGCTTGGCGCTTTCCAAGGAGATGGAATTACAAGGCACGTGCCAGAGAATGTTTTTGGAACATGGCTTGCATGTAACTGAAATAACTCTAGTTTTTGTAGAAGATCCCGCAAGATTTTGGCGACAACAGACCTCGGATCGGTATAAAATTTCAGAAAAATCGGAAATATGTGAAATATGGAAATCTCGATTCCAACTTACTTTGCGGACAAGGTCTTGGGGGAAGGTGCCTGGGGAAAGGTCTATCTCGTGCACAATTCTCGAGCCGAGCATTTTGCCCTCAAGGTTCTCAAGGCGGGTTCTTCCCCTGCTTCGCTGCGAGGCCTGGAAGAGGAAGTTCGGATTCTTTCCAAACTCTCCCATCCCAATCTGGTGGGGGTTTTCCAGTATTTACCCCGAGGGGATGCGGTCCAAGGCGTGACGGAAACGGGACCGGGATTTTTAATGGAATGGGTCGAAGAGACTTTCCAGACTCCTACCGCGGGCAAGGATTTGGAGGGACTCCTCAATCTCTTCACCCAAGCCTTGCGGGCTATGGAATATCTCCACGAGCGACGCATCTTGCACGGCGATCTCAAACCCAGCCACCTGCGAAGGACCAAGAAGGGGAAGCTGAAGCTATTGGATTTTGGCTTTGCCTCCGAGGTCCGAACGGAATCCCCTCGCGGCCCGGTCGAAGGCACTTTTGATTATATGGCGCCGGAAGCGCTCTCGGGTCGGCGCGCCGCCGGTTCGGATCTTTTCGCCCTCGCGGCGATTTTTTACGAAGCCCTGACGGGACATTTGCCATATCCGAACCGCGACCTGGCCCAGCGTTTTTCGGAACCCCCCGCTTCGGTGGGTGAAGTTAGCCCCGAAGTTCCGACCTTTTTCGCCGCCATATTGCAACGCATGCTCGAGCCGGATCCCCTGCGGCGATTCACGAGCGCCGCGGCGGTGCGACGCGCCTTGGAGATCGCCCAACCAAGTTCTTCGACGAGGGAGCCAGCTTCCGCCGCGTCGCCGCGCCTTCCTTTCGTCGGCCGTGACCGGTTGATTTCGGAATGGGAAGACCAGACGGCCGCCTGGGAACGCGGCGAGACCAAGGCCCCGCTTTGGATCCTTCAAGGTCGAGCCGGAATGGGAAAAAGTCGCGTCATGGAAGAGCTCGCCTGGCAGGCCTCCTTACGCGACTTGACGCTTTGCGAAAGGCGACCGGGAGAAAGTTGGGAGGCCGTGATTCCCGACTTGGAAAAAATCTCGGGGCTATCTCTGTTGATGGTGAGGGACCTTCACCTCCTGCCCGAGGCGGAGTTATTGGGCTTCGAGAAGCTTTTCGGTTCTTTGAAGGCGCGCGCGCCGCGTACCGCCTTATTGTTGGAATACGATCCGGACCGCTCCTCTTCCGCTTTGCTTTCCCTGTTGGAATCGGCGCGGGATTCGCTCCATGGCCGAAACATCCTCGTTGCGGCATTCGATCGCGCGGAGTCGGATCTTTTCCTCCAGGAGATTTTATGGGAACAGCCCCTAAGCGAAGCCTTTCGCCATGCGGCTTTCGCGGTGACTCAGGGTTCCCCCGCATTGCTCTTTCGATTGGCCAGAGAGGCAGGAGGCCCTTCGGCATGGGAAAGGATGTCTCTGCCGGAGTCCCTAGCCGCCTCTCTGACGGCGCGTTGCCAGGACCTGTCGATGGAAGAAAAGGCCCTGTTGCTGGCCTGCACACTATTGCCGGGAGGGACGAGCACCCAAGAGTATCCAACTTCCGTGTCGCCGCGACGCCTTCATGAAAGAGGTCTTTTGGTCAGCGAAGAGGGGAAAGTAAGGGTCGCCGTTCCTCTTCATCGGTTGTTCCTGCAAGGTATATTCTCCCATGCTGAGCGGCGCGAGGTCGCGGTGGCGATTTTTCTGCGGCTACGCGGGACTGCACCAGAAGATGCCGACAGTTTGGCTCGCCTGGCGCGAGTGGCCGGTCGCGACGAAGATTTTTTGGACTACGCCGGTCGTGCCGCGGAAGATTGTCTGACGCGCGGCGACGCCGAAGCGGCCGCGGGTTTATACCGGGAGATGCTCGAGGTCGCGGAGACCGGACGCGACCGTGCCTTCGCCTATGCGCACTTGGCGGCGACCTTGAGCCGCTTGGCTCGGTTCGAGGAGGCCGCGGAGGCCTATGAACATTGGTACGCAACGGCCGAAGACGACGGCAGTGGCGTGCAGACACTAAAATACCATTATCTCCTTGGCCTAAATTTTTTGAATCAAGGAAAACTGACAGAGGCAACCCAGCGCCTACAGCAAGCCTTGCATTCGGGAGATCCCGCGCGTTTCGCCTCTCATTTGCCCTTCTCCCTCAAGGTCTTGGCGCTTTTGGCTTCGATCGAAGAGCGCCAAGGACGGCGCGACGCGGCCCGGCGCCATTACGAGGTCGGTCTAGCGCTGAACGCGGAACCCTCCCCGGAAAGAACCCAGCTGCTTCGTCAACGCGGCATGCTGCAGCTGGCGGAAGGGGAAGCGGAGGCGGGACGGGCTTCCTTGGAGGCGGCGCTGCGGATGAGCCTGGACTTGGACTACGAGGAAGGCGTCGCGAACACCGGCGCTTTGCTGGCGGATTTGGCGCAGAGACAGGGGGACTACGACCGCGCCTTGCGGATTCACGAACAGGTCCTGAAGCTCGCTGAAAAACAGCAGGATCCGCTGAAGCAGGCCCGCACCCACAGCAATATGTCCTCGGTGCTCATCGAATTGGCGGACTATGCCCACGCCTCGGAACACATCGAAAAGGCCGAGACTATCTTCGCGACTTTGGGAAATGAGCTCGACCGCTTGATCCATCGTTTTCACGCCGTCACGATTCAAACCTATCTAGGACATCCCCTCGCCGCGGAAAGCGAACTTCACGAAGTCGCCCGGCGTTTGGGACAGGGCGAGATCCAGGCTTACCTGGAACGCCTGAAAGGAGAGTCCGCGAGATTGCAGCGGGATTTCCAGGGAGCCCTCGAGGCCTACGTCCGCGCGCGCAAGGCCTTCCTTCATGCGAAGCGGCCCGAGGAGGCGGATTTATGTTTGCTCCAGGAAATTTTCACCGAATGCTTGGCCGGGGATCTCGAGGCGGCCCGGAGTCGCATCCCGGAAAGCCAGGGAACCGCGCCATGGCAACCCTTCTTTCGGTGGATTGAAAGTTTGTTGGCGGAAACACCACACATGGACGCGTCCGCCTTGCAGGAGCGGCTTCAATCCATTCTCGTGAACGGCCAGCAGGAGTTGGTCTTGCTCGCGCTGCTCGCCGGCGCCGAGGTCTTGGCGCGATGCAAGCAAGCGGAGGCCGCGGAGACCCTGCGTCAGAAGGCCTTCGAATGGTTGGAGGCCCTGTATCGGGGGCTTCCCGAGGAAATGCAGCTCAGTTTCGAGCAACGGGAGGACTACCGGCGTTTGGCCGAGGCTCGGCTGAAGCGCCTCAAGGTCGCGGGCTTGTCGCGGGAACGTTTTTTAAGTTTCGCCAAGATCAACAAACGGCTGAGCGAAGAGCGCGACATGCGCGCGATCCACGAGCAGGTGATGGACGCCGCGATGGCCTTGGCGGGGGCCGAGCGGGGTTTTCTTTTGGTTCGCCAAGAGGCGGGCGAGGGCCAATTGTTGCCCGGCTTCCGCGTGGAAGCGGCCCGCAACATGAAAAAGGAGAATTTAAGCGAGGAGGAATTCAAAATCAGTCTCTCCGTGGTGAGCGAGGCGTTGCGGCGCCGCGTGAGCCTGCTCACCGATGACGCGCAGGCGGATCCCTCTTTCCGTCATGCCGAGAGCGTGCATCGCTACGAACTCAAGTCCATCCTCGCGCTTCCTTTGGTCGGTTCCAGTGGTTGCCTGGGGGTGCTCTATCTCGACCACCGCTTCGAGATCGGCGCCTTCTCCGAGGAAAAACTCCTGTTCTTGAAGGCCTTCGCCGATCAATCGGTGCTGGCCATCGAAAAGGCCAAGACCTTGGCGGAACTGGCCGAGGCCAAGCTCGGACTCGAACATCGCGTCGAGGATCAGGCCCAGCGACTCGAGCGCATGGAGTTAGAGCTCCATGAAGCCCGTATGGGACTGAAGTTCGGCTACGAAGAGATTATTGGCCAGTCGCCGAAGATGATGAAGGTCTTGGGACTGCTGGACCGCATCACCGACACAAGGGTGCCGGTCTGGATTCATGGAGAGTCGGGGACTGGCAAGGAGTTGATCGCGCGCGCCCTGCACTTCAATAGCGATCGCAAGGCGCGGCCCTTCATCGCCGAGAACTGCAGTGCGATTCCCGA
>JAIOPF010000226.1:0-10392 GCA_021414045.1 Deltaproteobacteria bacterium
GCGGTCCTGACCCTTGATGACCACGTGAGTCTGCTTGTCGACGCTGATCTTGATGCCCGTCGGGATCGCGAAGACCACCGGATGCGAGAATCCCAGGGTGAGATTGAGATCGCTGCCCTTCACCTCGGCGCGATAACCGACGCCTTGGATGTCGAGTTCACGGGTGAAGCCTTCGGTCACGCCGTGCACCATGTTGGCGACCAGAGCCCGGGTCAAGCCATGGAGGGAACGGGTGATCGGTTGATCGTCACCGCGTTGGACCTCGAGAGTCTTGTCCACTTGAACCACCTTGATTGCCGGATGGATGTCGCGGCTCAACTTGCCTAAAGGGCCTTCGACTTCGACCCTGGAATCGGCGAGTTTCACCTTCACTTTATCCGGAAGCGGAATGATTTTTCGTCCTGTTCTAGACATAATTTCCTACCAAATGCTTAAGAGGAGTTCTCCGCCGACCTTCAGCTCACGGGCCTTCTTGTCGGTCAAAAGTCCCTTGGGAGTTGAAATGATGGCGACGCCGAGGCCGTTCAAGACGGGCTGGATTTTTTCGTAACCCACGTACACGCGGCGTCCCGGCCTGCTGAGGCGCTTGAGCCCCATGATGCAGGACTGGTTCTTGCCCCGGTACTTGAGGGTTACGAGAATCTTGCCCTGATTCTTGTAATCGACCGTGTGAAAGTCTCGAATGAAACCCTCGTCCTTGAGCAATTGAGCCACCGCGGTCTTCAGCTTCGACGCGGGGATTTCCACGACATCGTGCCTAGCACGGGCGGCATTGCGGATTCGGGTTAGCATGTCTGCGATTGGATCTGTCATCGTCCTGTCTCCAAATTTCTTACCAGCTGGCCTTCGTTACGCCTGGGATTTCGCCCTGTCGGGCCAACTTCCGGAAGCAGAGGCGGCACATCTTGAATTTTCTCAGAAAAGCCCGGGAACGCCCGCATAAAGGACAGCGGTTGTAACCTCGGACTTTAAATTTCGGCTTGCGAGCCGCTTTGACCATTAAAGAAGTTTTCGCCATGTTCGTTTCCTATTTATTACAAATCCTGAAAAAACTTTTATTTCCGACCGGATTAAATCCGGTCTCCTGAAACCGCCCGCCGATCCGCCTACGGCGGCCCGGCCCAACCACCGGTGGTTTTTCAGGAAAAACCAAATCTTAAAAACTAATTCCTGAAAGGCATCCCCAAATGTTTCAGCAGGGCCTTGCCTTCTTCGTCGTTCTTCGCCGTCGTCACGATCGTGATGTTCATGCCCCGGATCTTGTCGATGCGATCGTAGTTGATCTCGGGAAAAATGATCTGCTCGGTGATGCCGAGGGTGTAATTGCCGCGGCCGTCGAAAGCCCGTCCGCTGATGCCCTTGAAATCGCGAACGCGGGGGAGCGCGACGTTGCAGAGACGGTTCAAGAACTCGTACATGCGGTCGCTGCGGAGGGTCACCATCACGCCCAGCTTCTGCCCTTCGCGCAATTTGAAGGCCGCGATGGACTTTTTCGCCTTCGTGATGACGGGCTTCTGCCCAGTGATCACGCGAATTTCCTCGGCCGCCGTATCGAGGACCTTGGAATTCTGGAGGGCCTCGGCCAAGGACATGTTGACGACGATCTTCTCGAGGCGTGGAACCTGCATGGGGTTCTTGAAGTTGAACTCCTTCATCAGGAGGGGAACCACCTCGGTCTTGTATTTTTTCGCGTATGTCGACGTTGTTGCCACTGTATTTACCTATCTTCGCTTCGGAGCTGCATGTCCGCTAAGGGACCTTGCAGACCTACTTCGCTTGAATGACTTCCTTGCTCTTCTTGCTAATCCGGACTTTTTTCCCGTCCCGAACCTCGAATCCGACGCGCGTGCGCTCGGAGGTCTTGGGGTCGAGCAGCATCACATTCGAGACGTGGATGCTGGCTTCCTTCTCCTGGATGCCGCCCTGTCGGTTCTTCGCGTTGGGCTTGGTGTGGCGCTTGACCACGTTGACCTTCTCGACCAGCACGCGATTCTTCTCGGTGAGAATCTTCATGACGCGGCCGATCTTGCCCTTGTCCTTGCCCGTGATGATGACGACTTGGTCGTTCTTGCGGATATGTCCCTTGAAAGCCATGACTAGATAACCTCCGGAGCGAGCGAGATGATCTTCATGAACTTCTTCGCGCGCAGTTCGCGGGCGACAGGTCCGAAGATGCGGGTGCCGATGGGCTCGCCCGCGTCGTTGATCAAAACGATCGAGTTCTGGTCGAATCGAATATAGGAGCCGTCGACCCGGCTGATTTCCTTTGCGGTACGGACGATCACGCCCTTCTTAACGTCGCCCTTCTTCACCTTCGAATCGGGAGAAGCTTCCTTCACCGACACGACGATGATGTCGCCGATGGTGGCGTACTTACGGCGCGTGCCGCCGAGCACCTTGATGCACATCAGTTTCTTGGCGCCGGAATTATCGGCCGAATCCAAAATGGATTGTTGCTGAATCATATTTTATTCTCCGCCCGCGGCCTTCTTCAAGATGGCGCGAACCGCCCACCGCTTGGTCTTGGATAGAGGCCGCGTCTCAATGATTTCGACTTGGTCCCCGACCTTGCATTGGCCCTTCTCGTCGTGAGCCTTGAAGGTCGAGTTACGTTTGTAATATTTTTTGTATTCGGGGTGCATCACCAGGCGGTCGACCGAAACGGTGACAGTCTTTTGCATCTTGTTGCTGATGACGGTTCCGACTTTGGTTTTTTTATTGGTGGTCTTTTGGTCCATAAAATTATGCCTTCGCTCCCTTTTCGGCGGCCTTCTTTTGCCTGGCCACCGTGGCCACTCGCGCGATATCGCGCCTCACCTCGGTCATGCGGTGGGATTTTTCCAGCTGACCGGTGGCATTCTGCATTCGGAGCTTGAAGAGCTCCTCGCGAAGGTCCTTCTCGAGGACCGACAGCTCTTTTAAATTCTTTTCGCGGATCTCACTTGGCGTCACGGTATCCCTCCCGGGTCACGATTTTGGTGCGTACAGGCAGCTTGTGCTTCGCCAGGGTCAGGGCCTCGATGGCGATGCCCTTCTCGACGCCTTCCATCTCATAGATGATGCGTCCCGGCTTGATGACGGCCACCCACTCTTCGGGGTTTCCCTTACCTTTACCCATGCGGGTTTCGAGCGGCTTTTTGGTGATCGGCTTGTCCGGGAAGACCCGGATCCAGAGCTTGCCGCCCCGCTTGATGCAACGGCTGATCGCGATACGGCCGGCTTCCAGCTGTCGCGAAGTCAGTCGTCCGCAGTCGACGGCTTGAATCGCGAAATCGCCGAAGTTCAGGTTGCAACCGCGATAAGCCTTGCCGCGCATCCGGCCTTTTTGTTGTTTTCGGTACTTAACCTTTTTGGGAATCAACATGATTCAAATCCCTTATTGATAACTTCTATTCTTCCGCGCTCGGAGCCGCGGCCGGAGCCTGGGTCGTCGAAGCCTGGAACGGAACCGCGCGAGTCTCGACGGGTCCTAAAATTTCGCCCTTGAAGATCCACACCTTCACTCCAATGAGCCCGTAGGTCGTGTGAGCCTCGGCGGTCGCGTAGTCGATATCGGCGCGAAGCGTCTGCAGGGGAACACGGCCTTCGCGATACCACTCGGTACGGGCGATTTCGGCGCCGCCCAAACGGCCGGCGACCATGACCTTGATGCCCTTGGCACCGAACTTCTGCGCGGATTGCACGGCCTTCTTCATCGCGCGGCGGAAAGCGACGCGTCGCTCGAGCTGCATCGCGATGTTCTCGGCGACCAACTGGGCGTCGATCTCGGCTTTGCGGACTTCTTGGATATCGAGGAAAACCTCGCAGGAGCTCTTCTTGGCTAGTTCGGCGCGCAAGGCATCGATTCCGGCGCCCTTCTTGCCGATGACCAGGCCGGGACGCGCGGTGTGGATGATGACCTTCACCTTGCGGGCGGCGCGCTCAATTTCGACCTTGGAAACGCCGGTCGAAAAGAGCTTCTTCTTCACCTCGCGGCGAAACATGATATCTTCATGAAGGAACTCGGCGTAGTTGCGCTTGGCATACCACTTGGACAACCAAGGCTTGGTGATACCGACCCGAAATCCGATTGGATGAACTTTCTGACCCATAATTCTTTCCTATTTCTCTTCCAGGATTAAGGTGACGTGGCTGGTCTTCTTCTCGACTTTATAGGCCGAGCCGCGCGCGCGGGCCTGCCAGCGCTTGATCGTGGGTCCCTGATCGACCATCACCGTCTTCACGATGAGGTTGTCGGGATCCATGCCGCCCTTTTGCTCGGCGTTGGCCAAAGCGGAACGGAGGAGCTTCTTGAAATCGTTGGCAACGTATCGGTTGGTAAAGGACAGGAGGTCTAAGGCTGCCTGGACCTTTTTGCCGCGGATCAAGTCGGCGACGAGCCGAGCTTTACGCGGGGTTACCCGGAGATAACTGATGCGAGCGGTAGCTGACATGGCTATTTGGTCTCCTTGGTCTTGCGGTCACCCGAATGCACGTGAAAGGTGCGGGTCGCGGCGAATTCGCCCAACTTGTGACCGACCATATTTTCCGTGACGAAGACCGGGATGAACTTACGGCCATTGTGCACGGCGAAGGTCATGCCGACAAAATCCGGCGTGATCATCGAACGGCGCGACCAGGTCTTGATCACCTTTTTGCTTTTTTGATCCTGCTGAGCATCGACCTTCTTCTGCAAGGAAGCATCGACCCAAGGACCTTTTTTCAAACTACGAGGCATAAGTAATTCCTAACTCTTCGGTTGAAATCATCTTTGTAAACATTCGTACTTAAACGATATTTACGATAACCTTCTACTACAACTTGCTTCTCCGGTCCTTCACGATAAAGGCCTGGGTACGCTTGTTCTGACGGGTCTTGTAACCCTTCGCCGGAGTTCCCCACGGGCTGGACGGATGGTTACCGCCCTTGGAGCAACCTTCACCGCCACCATGCGGATGGTCGACCGGGTTCATGACCATACCGCGGACGGTGGGTCGAATGCCGCGCCAGCGGGTGCGGCCGGCCTTGCCCCAAGTGATGTTCTCGAACTCCGGGTTGCTGACTTCGCCGATGGTGGCCATACAATCGATCAGGACCTTGCGGACTTCGCCGGAGGGCAGTTTCACCAGGGCGTAACGGCCCTCTTTCGCCATGAGTTGGGCGAAGGTTCCGGCGCTGCGGGCGATCTGTCCGCCCTTCCCGACTTTCAGCTCGATGTTATAAATGTTCGTACCCACCGGGATGTTCTTCAGGGGAAGAGCGTTTCCGGGAAGGATATCGGCATGCTCCGAGGAGATGACCTGACGGCCAACGGCCAAGGATTGCGGCGCGATGATGTAGCGCTTCTCGCCGTCGACATAGAACAGCAAGGCAATGCGCGCGTTGCGGTTCGGATCGTACTCGATGGCCGCCACCTTCGCTGGGATATCGGTCTTGTCCCGTCGGAAGTCGATGATGCGGTAGCGCTTCTTGTGGCCGCCACCGATGTGACGGGTCGTGATGCGTCCGTGGTTGTTCCGGCCGCCCGAGCGCACCTTATGCGCTAGGAGGGATTTTTCCGGTCGCTTGCCTTTGGTGATCTCGGCAAAATCCGAGACGCTCATGCCGCGCCGGCCGGGGGTAATAGGATCGTATTCTTTAGTGGCCATGATTATACGCCTTCAAAAAATTCGATTTTCTCGCCATCGCGAAGGGTGACATAGGCTTTCTTCCAATTGGATTTCTTGCCGATGTTCTGCCCGACACGCTTGATTTTGCCGCGAACGTTCAGGGTCTTCACGTCCTCGACATGCACGCTGAAAAGTTTCTCCACCGCGCCTTTGATCTGATGTTTGCTGGCCCGATGATCGACCTCGAACAGGTACTGCTGGTGCAATTCACGCAGTTGGGTACCCTTCTCGGTGATCAGCGGACGACGGATGATCTCGTGGATTTCCATAAATCTCTCGCTATTGAATCGCGGCGCCGACGCGCTCCACGACCGCCTTCAAGGCGTCTTCGGTTAATACTAAATGCTCGTACTTCAGGATGTCATAGACATTGAGGCCTTCGACGCGAATGACCTTGAAGCCCTTCAGGTTGCGGACCGAACGTTCGACGGCCTGATCGGCGGCTCCGATGACCAAGAGGGCCGACTTGCACTCGAGGGCCTTGAAGAAATCGATGGCCTGCTTGGTCTTCATCTCTTTCCAGGTCAGATTCTCGACCACGCGAAGCGCGCCTTCTTTGTTCTTGAGAGCCACGGCCGTCTGCAGGGCGCGGCGCTTTGCGGGCTTGGGAGTCGTGTAGCTGTAATCCCGGGGATGCGGCCCGAAGATGCGACCGCCGCCGACAGACAAGGCCTTGATATCGCCGTGACGCGCGTTGCCCGTGCCCTTTTGGCGATAGATCTTCTTGGTCGAACCGGTGACCATCGCGCGGGTCTTGGTCGCGTGGGTTCCGGCGCGTCGATTGGCGAGCTGGTTCCGCACGATGTAATAGAGCAAGGACTTGCGGATGGGTCCCGCGAGCAGGCCCTCGGCGACTTCGATATCCCGGACTTTTTTGCCGGATTGGCTGAATAAAGCTAATGTACTCATAAAGATCTTCCTTAGGCCACGGCCTCGCCGTCGGTTTTAGGAGCCTCCGGGGTGGGTTCCGGGGCCTTGGGCGCTTCCTGCGCCTTCAAACGTTTTTCGAATTCGGGATCGGCGCTGCGGACGAGCAGGATGGCGTTTTCGCCGCCCGGCACCGCGCCGTTCAGGACCAACAAATTGCGCTCGGCATCCACTCTCAGGATCTTCAGGTTGCGCACGGTGACTTGGTCGTCGCCCATGTGCCCCGGCAGTTTCATCAACTTAAAAACCTTGCCGGGATAGGTGCGCTGACCGATGGAACCGGTGGAACGGTGAAAAGTCGAACCATGGCTCTGAGGGCCGCCGGCTTTGTGATGGCGCTTGATGACGCCTTGAAAGCCCTTTCCCTTGGAGACACCGGTCACATCGACGCGATCCCCGACTTGGAAAGCCGAAACCTTGAGTTGCTGCCCCACCTGGAAGCCGCCGGCATCGCCGATGCGGATTTCCTTGAGGTGACGGAAGGCGCGAAGCTTCTTCTTTTCGAAGTGGCCGCGCATCGCGCGGTTGACCCGTCGGAACTCGAGCTCGCCGAAGCCAATCTGCAAGGCATTGTAGCCGTCGCTGGCGTCGTTCTTCACTTGAGTGACCGTGCAGGGTCCCACTTGCAGGACGGTGGCGCCGTAGTAATCGCCGCCGTCAGCGAAGATCTGGGTCATCGCGATTTTTTTCCCGATCAAACCGGGCTTAATCGTTTTCTTGCTCATACCATTTTAATCTCAACCTCGACGCCAGCCGAGAGATCGAGGCGCATGAGGGCATCGATGGTCTGCTGGGTCGGTTCGAGAATATCCAAAAGACGTTTATGGGTCCGAATCTCGAATTGCTCGCGAGACTTCTTGTCGACGTGAGGAGAACGAAGCACGGTGTAGCGCTCGATCTTCGTCGGCAGTGGCACCGGACCCGCGATGCGGGCGCCGGTTCGTTTCGCGGTCTCGACGATTTCGGAAGCCGACTGGTCCAACAACTTGTGGTCGAAGGCTTTCAGTCGAATGCGAATTTTTTGTCCTGGTGTTTCTTCAGCCATAGTCTATTTTCACTCCGCAAATTCTGTGAATTTGCTACGCGGTTGGGCTAAGCCCAACCTTGTCCTTCTTCACTCCGCAAATTCTTCGAATTTGCTACGCGGCCGGGCTAAGCCCGCCCTTGTCCTTCTCTACTTATTACTCAATAATCTCCGTGCAGACGCCGGCTCCGACGGTACGACCGCCTTCGCGGATGGCGAATCGCATCTCTTTTTCCAAGGCAACAGGCGTGATCAGCTCGACCGTGATCGTCACGTTGTCGCCGGGCATCACCATCTCCACGCCCTCGGGCAATTCCACGATTCCCGTCACGTCCGTCGTTCTTACGTAAAACTGCGGACGATATCCCTTGAAGAACGGCGTATGTCGGCCGCCCTCTTCCTTGCTCAAAACGTAAACCTCAGCCTTGAACTTCTTGTGCGGAGTGATCGAACCCGGCTTCGCCAAAACTTGCCCGCGCTCGACGTCTTCCTTCTTCGTGCCGCGCAGCAAGGCTCCGATATTGTCGCCGGCGCGACCTTCGTCCAACAGCTTGCGGAACATCTCGACGCCCGTGATAACCGTCTTCTGCGTCGGCTTGAACCCGACGATCTCGATTTCTTCGCCAACCTTCACGATTCCGCGGTCGATACGACCGGTGACGACCGTTCCACGACCCGAGATCGAGAACACGTCTTCGATCGGCATCAAGAAGGGCTTGTCGATCGGACGTTCCGGTTGAGGAATGTAAGCGTCGATCGCTTCCATCAACTTCATGATCGCGCCTTCGCCCATCTCGCCCTTGTCACCCTCCAGGGCTTTCAGCGCCGAACCCTTGATGATCGGGGTCTTGTCGCCGGGAAACTTGTACTTGGAGAGCAATTCGCGAACTTCCAACTCGACCAGGTCCAACAACTCGGCGTCATCGACCATGTCGCACTTATTCATGAACACCACGATGTAGGGAACGCCGACCTGGCGGGCCAACAGGATGTGCTCGCGGGTCTGAGGCATGGGGCCGTCCGCCGCCGAAACCACCAAGATCGCTCCGTCCATCTGCGCCGCACCGGTGATCATGTTCTTGACGTAGTCCGCGTGGCCCGGGCAGTCGACATGGGCATAATGCCGGTTCGCCGTCTCGTACTCCACGTGAGCCGTCGCGATGGTAATACCGCGCTCCCGCTCTTCAGGCGCCTTATCGATCTGGTCATAGGCCATGAACTTCGCCCCGCCCTTTTCCGCCAACACCTTCGTGATCGCAGCCGTCAAGGTCGTCTTGCCATGATCGACGTGCCCGATCGTCCCAACGTTCACGTGAGGCTTATTTCGCTCAAATTTCTCTTTCGACATAGTTCCTCCTAAAATTATCTACCTTGCGACTTAGCGATAATCTCTTCGCCGATATTCTTCGGCACGGCCTCGTAATGGCCAAATTGCATCGTAAAAGTGGCTCGACCCTGTGTCTGTGAACGCAGGTCGGTCGAATAACCAAACATATTCGCCAAGGGCACTTGCGCCTTAATCACATAGGATCCGGCGCGCGATTCGGTGTGCATAATACGACCACGGCGAGAATTCAGGTCACCCGTCACCGAACCCATGAAATCTTCCGGAACCACCACTTCAACGTCCATGATGGGCTCGAGCAGAGTCGGCGAGGCTTTGCGGGCCGCCTCTTTCACGCATATGGACCCGGCGATCTTAAAAGCAATCTCCGAAGAATCGACGTCATGGAAAGACCCGTCATAAAGCGCGACCCTGATGTCCACCAAGGGATATCCGGACAAAACGCCGCCCTCGAGAGCCTCTTGAACACCTTTGCGCACCGCCGGAATGAATTCCTTCGGAATCACGCCTCCGACGATCTCGTCGACAAACTCAAAACCCTTTCCACGCTCTTGCGGTTCGACCCGCAAAAAGACATGGCCATATTGACCCCGACCGCCGGTTTGACGAATAAACTTCGTCTCGGCATCGGCATTGGCCTGGATCGACTCGCGGTAGGCCACCTGGGGACGCCCAACGTTCGCATCGACCTTGAACTCGCGCATCAGCCGATCAACGATGATCTCGAGGTGCAACTCGCCCATTCCCGCAATGATCGTCTGACCCGTCTCTTCATCGGTCTTCACCTTGAAAGAAGGATCTTCTTGCGCCAGCTTTTGCAGGGACACTCCCAACTTATCTTGGTCAGCCTTGGTTTTGGGCTCGATGGCGACACTGATCACGGGCTCAGGAAATTCGATCGACTCAAGCAGGATGGGCTTCGACTCGTCGCAAAGCGTGTCACCGGTCGTCGTATACTTCAACCCAACCGCGGCGGCGATGTCACCCGCGCCGATTTCCTTGATCTCTTCCCGCTGATTGGCATGCATACGGAGAATGCGGCCAATGCGCTCCTTTTTATCCTTCGTCGAATTATAGACGTAGGAACCAGCATCGAGATGGCCGGAGTAAACCCGAAAATAAGTCAGGTGACCAACAAAAGGATCGGTCATGATCTTGAACGCCAGAGCCGCAAAGGGCTGTTTTTCTTCGGGAGGACGTTTCTCGACCACATCCGGCTTGCGCGGGACAATTCCCTCAATCGGGGGGATATCGAGCGGGCTCGGCAGATAATCAACAACGGCATCGAGCAATTGCTGGATCCCCTTGTTCTTGAAGGCAGCTCCGCAGAAAACCGGGGTCACCTTCATCTTGACGGTGGCGATACGCGCCGCATGCCTCAACTCTTCCAAGCTCAACTCTTGGCCACCAAGATACTTTTCAGTGAGAGCCTCGTCGTGCTCCACGAC
>JAIOPF010000226.1:10430-11950 GCA_021414045.1 Deltaproteobacteria bacterium
CACGACGGCTTCAATGAGTTTTTCGCGATGGACCTTCGCCTTTTCGGCGTAATCCGCAGGAATCTCAGTCTCTTGGAAATTCACGCCCAGGGAGGTCTCGTCGAAAACGACGGCCTTCATCTTCAACAAATCAATCAAACCCTTGAACTGGTCTTCCGCGCCAATCGGCAGCTGAAAGGGAATAGGGTTCGCCCTCAAACGATCGTCCATTTCCGCCACGGCCCGGTAGAAATCGGCTCCGGTACGATCCATCTTATTGATGAAGGCAATCCGCGGGACATGAGACTTATTCGCCTGGCGCCAAACCGTCTCGGACTGAGGCTCAACGCCGCCAACGGAGCAAAACACCCCAACCGCGCCGTCAAGGACACGCAAGGACCGCTCGACTTCAATCGTAAAATCGACGTGACCCGGGGTGTCGATAATGTTGACGCGATGGCTTTTCCAAAAACAGGTGGTGGTAGCCGAGGTGATCGTAATCCCCCGCTCCTGCTCTTGCTCCATCCAGTCCATCACCGCCGTACCCTCATGGACTTCGCCAATCTTGTGAGACACACCGGTGTAATACAAAATGCGCTCTGTCGTCGTGGTTTTACCCGCGTCGATATGCCAAGCGGTCGGCCATGGTTCGCTCTCCGCGGCTGCGGGCGTAATCGACCAGCCAACGCAGACCCAGGGAAACACGGCGCTCGGGACGAACCTCCATCGGAACCTGGTAGGTGGCGCCACCGACGCGACGGCTGCGCACTTCGACCACCGGCTTGATGTTTTCAAGAGCCTGCTTGAAGAGCTTCAAGGGATCATCATTCAACTTGCCTTGGATGATGTCGAAGGAACCATAGACGATGCCTTCGGCAGTGCTCTTCTTCCCCTGCAGCATCACCTTGTTGATGAACTTGGCCATCAACTTGTCATGGAACTTGGGATCCGGGAGGATAACTCGTTTTTTTGTAGAACCTTTTCGCGACATAATTCTTCTCTCGTTTGAAATCCGTTATTTGGGTTTTTTCGCTCCGTATTTCGAACGGCTTTGACGGCGCTTTTCAACACCGGTGGAATCGAGGGTTCCGCGAACGATATGGTAACGCACACCGGGGAGATCCTTGACGCGGCCTCCGCGGATCAAGACGACGGAATGCTCTTGAAGATTGTGACCTTCGCCGGGAATATAAGACGTGACTTCGATCCCGTTGGTGAGACGAACGCGGGCAACCTTACGAAGAGCCGAGTTGGGCTTCTTGGGCGTCGTCGTGTAGACACGGACGCAAACTCCACGGCGCTGCGGGCAACGCTGGAGAGCCGGAGCCGTCCCCTTGTAACGGGCCTTTTTACGGCCTAATCGAACTAATTGGTTAATCGTAGGCATTTCGAATGCTTCCTAGCGCTTAAAAGCGGTCCAAAATCCGTACCGCTGCGGCGCAAAAGGCCCCTATCAAGACAATATCCCTTGGCTTCGGGATTTCACCTCGGCAGGGGTCAAAATTATTATTTAATTTCAACTAGTTAGCTTGGCAATCTAC
>JAIOPF010000061.1 GCA_021414045.1 Deltaproteobacteria bacterium
GCTATTTGACCATCGCCCGCGACGAACTCTTCGACAAGGGAATGATGGGTTCGGCTCGATGGTTGACTCAGATGGTGGCGATGGACAAGCTGCCGAAGAGCCGCGCCGGGGAAAGCCTCGACATCCTCAAGACGATGGCTTCCGAGAAGATCGACAACGCCTATCCCGCCCCGAATCAGAAGCCTGGCCAGTCCGAAATATCCCCGGAAATGTTGCAGGCCTTCGAACCCTTGATGACCAAGGTGTTCAGCAAGGTCGACGTTGCGCCCGATTCCAAAACCGGACCCGATCCCAAGAAGACGATCATCGATTATCTGAAGGAAATGACGGATCTCCAGGGCGACGAGCTGAAACTACGGGATAAATTGTTGGTGTCCCCCAGCTTGGTCAAGGCGGCCGATGCCGCGAAGCTGCCCACCGTCAAGGAACGCATGGTGGTTTATCGCGATCTCCTTGCTCCCATCTTGAAAGCCGACACGACCACCGACCCGCAGATGGCGAAGCTCAAGAAGGACGTCGAAGACACCCTCGCGGCCGTCGAGCAAAAAAGCCAGGATGGGGCGCCCGGTCTTGAATCCCTAATATTGTCCCAGCTGTTCATCCAAGTCGACTTGTCCGGCGCTGAGCAGAAAAAGATGGAAGTCTTGGCCAAGGCCGCCGAGGCCCACGACAAGGACGCGGCCGCCGCTCAGAGTCTGATGGACAAGGCGTCCCTGCTCGCGACGTCCAATCCGGACGAGAACGCCTTTGGCATCCTCAAGCTGCTCAAGGAGGAAGACTTAAGCGCCGACGAGAAAAAGATCCGCACCCAACTCCTCGAGGACAAGGTCGTGGAGAAATACATCGGCATGGTCGGCGAGGCCTCGATGGACAAACGCCTCGAAAAATACGCCACTGCGCTCAAGGAAGGCGATCTTGCCAAGAGCGGCTATGGAAAGTCGCAGACCTGGCTCGGTTCCATGATCCAATCGGGCAAGATTCCCGATGCCGCCAATTATTTTCCTCCCCTGCAGCCGGGACAGCCCAAGCCCGAGGCCCAGGAAAACGCCGAAAAGCTCGACAGCAACGTCCGTAAATTCCTCGCCTTGACCGAAGGCAAGGGAGGTTTCGGCACGAAGTTCGAATTCGGCCTCAAGCATTTCACCAAGGAAGTCGCCAAGCCCACCACTTTGGCCGCCATGACGGTCGCTCCCTTCGCGGGCGCGGGCTGCGAACTCTTCGGCCTCTGGAAGTTCAAGAACTGGGGCACCGCCGGACGTTTGATCGCCACCGGCATGGGCGTCACCGGAGAAGCCGCCGCCTTCACTTACAGCAGCAAGGCTCTCGATTCTTATTTTTATTCTTCGGAAGGCCTGTGGGAGAACCACACCAAGGACCTCAAATCGAACATCCTACTGTTCGGATCGATGCGCGCGGCCCACTACGGCAGCGCCGCCTTCGCGGAACGTTTCCTCGCCACCGGAAGGATGGGCAAATGGGCCGGTGGTTACGTCGCGGGCGAGGCTGGCGCCAGCGGAATGGCGAAGACGCCCGGTGGACAGGTTTTCAACGTCGGGAAGGCCGCCGGACCCGGCGTGCCGCAACTCACCGTCGCGGGCAAGCGCCTCGCGGGGGTCCTCGACCACTCCGTCGCGGTCGGCGCGATGTACGGCTCGGGCAAGGCCAGCAACAAGCTCGGTTGGACGCCGCAGGCGGCGACTTTCTCCGACACCTTGCTGATGTATATGCAGGCGATGGCGGGCTTCAAGCTCGCCGACGCGGCGACCATGGGCAAACTCGGCACCGGCATGGCGGTCATGCGGATGCGCGCCGACAACGCCAAGGCTGGCAAAGCTCCGGATCCCACGCCCGTCAAGGCGACGCCCGCCGATATGCTCAGGCTCTTCGATCGCAAGGTCCACGACGTGACCCTGGAGAAGGCCGATGGCGGCGAAACGCTTCCCTTGGTATTGCCCAAGGTCGGCAAAAAAGTTTCTCTCGACGCCTTTTTGCTGGATGGAGAAGGAAAAGGACTCAGCCTTTCCCGCGATAAGGACGGAAACCTTGTCCTGCATAACAAGCAAAAGGCCGTCGAAGCTCCCTTGCCGGAAGAGGCCAAAGCCGCGGAGCCCAAGCAAGAAGAAGTCAAAGTCGACGGAGCGGGCGAAGAGAAGAAGGACGAAGCCAAAAAGGACGGTACCGCCGATCCCAAGGCCGCGGAGCCTAAGGTGGAAGCCAAAGCCGAGGAGAAGCCAGAAGAAAAGACCGACGACTCGAAGGCCGCCGAACCCGCCAAGCCTCCCGTCGAGATTTTGGTCAACGGCAAGAGCGTCGAGCCCGGCAAGTCCGCTAAGGTCGGCGACGAGGACGTCATTACCGTCGGCGGGAAGGAAATCCGAGTCAAGACTCCGAGCGAGGTGACCAAGGCTTTGGCCGACGTGTCGCGCGAAGAGCAGCTCAGCCTGGCCCGTGCGATCGCGAAGGTCAAGGATCCGGGCGCGCTTTTCCGCATGCTCAAGGACAGCCCCTACCAAGGCGCCGTCGATATCCTCATGGCCTTGGGCGAGGTTTTCTCCGGAAAACGTCCCCTTGAGAAATTGCCCGAGGAAATGGGGATTCGGGCCAAGGTGAAAACCCTACTCGAAGGCCAAGTCGCCGACATGAACAAGGCCGGACTCGTCCTCGATCCCGGGATGAAGCTCAAGGATGGCGCGGTTCCCAAGGACTTTTCCCCCCTCGAGACGGAATTTCATACCTTGAAAGCGATGGAAGCCCTCAAGCTGCGCCTCGCCAGCGCCCGCAATATCCCCGAAGTCCTCGAGATTTTGGGAGAGTCCTCCTTCGAAGAGGTCGGCGGCGTGAAGGTGAAGGATATTTTCGACTGGTTGGGATACGAACAGCTCAAGGCCGTCGTCGAACAGGCCCGCAAGAGCGAAAGCGCCCTGACCGAGAAGATCACCATCGGCGAGAAGCGTCTTAAGCTCGAAACGGAGAAGAAAAAGAAGGACGCTCCCCTGATCGCGGAGCTCGAGGGCAAGCTCGAGGATTGGAAAGAACGAGCCCAGCAGTCCAAGGATCTCTATACGGTGTTGGAGAAGGCCTTGGAAGCCCAAGCGAAGGATCCCGCGGACAAGTCGTCCGCCGACGCGGATTTCGCCCAGCTCGTGGACAAGCTGCCGCCGGATTTCGGCATTCGGCAAAAGGCCCGCGATGGTTACGAGCAGAGCAAGGGCGATTTCGCCAAGAGCCTCAACGAGAAAGAGCGCAAAAGCGCCGTCGATCTGGTCAAGAAATACGTCGATATCCACGCGACGGAAGATTTCGACGCCGCCCAGCGCAGCCTGCGCCAGGCCATCGACAGCGCGAGCCCCCAAGCCCGCATGATGCTTCGGCGCGCCAAGCCGGCCGAGTTGGAACTCATCCTGAAGTTGTATTTCGGCGAGGCGAAGTCCCGCGAGTTGCAACCGGCTCAGGCCTATCAGGTCGCCGTTGCCTTCGGCCAAGCCAAGGTCTCCGAGTCTTTGGGGCTCGTCCAGAGTCTCGAAGGCACCGGTCCCTTCAAATTGGTTCGGGGAGATCTCGATGCCGTCGCGAAAAGCGCCGACGGGGAGGCCGTGATTCTCCGCACTCATTCCTCGACTAGCGACGGTCAACATTTCACCTTTACCAGCAATGAAATCCTCGGATTGGTCGAGCAGTCCAAGCGGGTTTCCAAAGCCGAGAAAAACCGTCCGGCCGACGCGAAGCCCTACCAGGGTTCTCCAGAAAATCCCTTGAAAGGCCAGCTGAGCGATACTCAGGCTTATTTCGATCCGGAGACGAACACCTTCCAGACTTGGGTGGTGCACGGTCGCGGCCTTTCGAAAATCCGCATCACCCTCGACGAAAAGGGCGAAGTGGAAAGCTACGAGATCAAGCACGCCACCAAGCCGGGCGAAGGAGAGGCGGCGAGCCTTTTGACTCCTCCCAAGCTCGAGCAGTTGATCGGAGCCGGCGGGAAGGTCATTCCCGTCGAAGGCAAGTCCGTCGATTACGCGGAGCTTCTCAAGGAATTCCCCTTCGACGTGCCGGGCGTGACCCGCGCGGAGAAGGTCTTCGACAAGGTCGCGAAAGTGACCGACCGAATTCCCTCGCTTCCGAAATTCCCGAAATTCGGCAAGGACGCGAAGAAAGTCGACGCGAAGCCGGCGGAAGTCAAAAAGCCGGATGAGAATAAAACCGATCCCCAAGACCCCAAGGATCCTCCCACCGGCGGCCAAGGCGCCCCCAAAGTAGATTCCAAGGACAAGGCTGAGGGGGGTGAAGCAGCAGCCACTGAAAAAGTGTTTGGATGTTCCGAGGTCTCTTCGGCACCTTCCGACGACGTCCGGTTCGCCGGGTCGGGAATCCCCTCAAGGTCGAAGCGAAGGCGCCGGTTAACGACGCCGTGATCAAGCCGGCCACGCTGCCCCCGCCCGCCGAAGGCAATCGCCCCACCTTGCCCGAGGGCTTGAAATTTCCCGAAGCCAAGGTGGCGATGGGCGAGACCGGCTTGGCAAGTCCTGAAAGCCTCGAGCTGGACCATCCGGCCACGTCGGTGATGGGCGAAGTCTACGGCAAGACCCATGAAGGCGTGGGACGCGATGAAAATGAAGACGGAGTCGCCATGGCCTATACGCCGGAACGCGACCTCGTGATCATCGCCAGCGACGGCATGGGCGGCCATGAAAAAGGCAAAGAAGCCACGCAAATTCTTTTGGACACGATGGCGGAGCAGGTGAGCAAAGGCGTGAACGTTCAGGACGCCTCCCAGGCGGCCAATCAGAATGTGATGACCAAGCTCTACAATCCCGACCACGGCAGCAAACAACCCGGCGCGGGCGTCCTGGTCCTCAAGGTCAATCGTCCTTCGGCGGCCGGAGCTCCCTCCACCATGGAGGCTTTCTGGGGCAGTGACCTGAAATTGACGCTCTACCGCGAGGCGCCCAATGGAGATGCCAGTTGGATATACTGCACCTTGCCGGACAATGTTGGCCGCATGATGGTCGATATGGGCAGGAGTTTTGGCCCTAAGGGAGAAGGCCGGGATCTTCAACATAATTCCCATGAACGGGCCAGCTATGTCGATAACACGATGGGGCGGCCAAATTTTCGCATGCACGGCACCGAAGCCGGCGAAGTCTTCGACCCGATCATTGGCTTCCGCGACGCGAAAGGACTCGATAAGATCGCTCTCGAGGACGGTGACGTGGCTATCGGAGGTTCCGACGGACTTTGGAAGAACGTCCCCGACCGCAATCTCCTGATCGAATGGACCAAGGGAGCGAAGACCGCGAAGGAAAAGGCCGCGATCATCGACGCGAAGGTCCGCGCTCGCATGAAGATCGTCTCCGACGCCGACGCGAAATTCGAAAGCGGTGAAGTTCCCGACACCGAGCGCATTCCCTTCCAGCTCGAAGGCAAGGATCTTTTTATCGACAGTCGTGGGCGTGTTTGGGACCGGGCCAAGGATGGCAAGCATGTTGACCACTACGAGGCCGATAACTTCAGCATCATCGTCTATGTCCACAATTTAAAGGGTGGTGCCGACTTCGCCAAGGTCGATTCGAAGGCCGGCGAAATTCCGAAGGCACCGGCGCTTCCCACGGTGGAAGCGACTCCGGCGAATCCTCCGGCTGAAAAAAAGGCCGAGGGACCTCAGCCTCCCTCCGACACGTCGCTTTCCGACCCGGACAAGACGACCGAGTTTAAATCGCCCCCCAAGGACGTGAAAAAGGCGCCCGAGTTGGTACTAGACGACGAGGACGTACCGACGGTTGTTAGGCCCCGCCCCGCGGGTATTGGGCAGCCCTAACCCCGCGGAAAGGAAAGGCTGGGCGAGATTCGCACAAAAAAATGCCTTGACCTTATCCCTAAAGACAACTTTTACCACGGTAAAGCGATAAGCACCTGAAAGTCCGGCATTCTAAAAGCGAAGAAAGACGCAGGTTTGCCGGGCGTTTCCCGAAATTTTTTTTGGATCAGAGGCAGGGGACCAAGGTCCTCGCTTCGCAAGATGCTGGGTGGTCATGCTTTCGTAAGGTTCCAGCATCTTTACAGAACTTCGCCGGGGGGCGAGGTTTCTCGAAATGACCAAGCACGGGGGCACTTTCAAATTATCCGGGGAAACCCGTGATTTGTTGAGGAAAAACAAGGATTTCTTCGAGCAGATCTCCGCCTTGAACGGGGACGAAGGGTCCGACAAGGTTCCTCTCAATATCATGGGTAAGGATCCCGAGGCGCGGACCGAAACCAAGGTCCAGCCCAACGGCGACGTCGAAGTCAGCTTCGTCTATCCGCTCGACAACGACGCGGACCCGGAGAATGGCCGGCTTTATCTCCGTGACACCTTCCTTTTCGATTCTTCCGAACAAAAGCTCAAATCCTTCAAGCGCGACGCCGAATCCAACAACAAAGGTTCGGGCAATTGGGCCGCCTGGCTCGAGAAATACAAGACAGCTATCGCCGCCGCTCCCCTGAAGGTCGAGGACGAGAAGGTCCAGCAATTCGCCAAGACGGTCGCGAGGACCTTCGGACGGCCCATCACCGACGAGTCGGGAGCGACCTTTCCCGAAATTCGCGAGGTTTGGGTCAAGGACGCCAGTTATATCACCGCCGCCAACGCCCTCGTCTTGAAGCAAAGGGAAAACGATCCCAAGCTCCCCGAGGTCAAGCTCAAGGTGAAGGACAAGCTGAATTCCTTCACCCTCGTCCCGCGGGAAGATACCTACGAGGTCGTGTTTAATTTCGCCGTCGATGGGGATGACGATGCCGCCAACGGCCGAATCCTGATGAAGGATAAGTTCATCCTCGACGCCAAGACCCTGGCTTTCAAGGAATTGCAGAGATCTTGGGAACTCGCTCCCGAGTCCGCCGGCCATGCCGAGTATCAGGCCTACGTCGACAAGCTAAAGACGGAAGAGGCTCCGAAGCAAGAGCAAGCCGAGGCCTTCCTCAAGGGAATGTTGCCGGTCTTGCTTTCCGGAACGGAATTGGACGCGGCCCAGGGTTTGCCGAATCTGACCAAGCCGCTGGATCTCCCGAAGGATTACCGCTCGCCGCTGGCCCGACGTTTCGAGGCGGAGAAAAAAGGATTGGCCGCCACGCCCGAGGGCGCGACCCAAGCCTTGGAGACGATGCAGGTCGTCGCCTTTGACGGACTATCTCAGCGTCACGACGCGAGCCTGGGGTGGTGGAATCGAAAAGTGAAGGGCAACGCCCCCGTCGATCTGAACGCCGAAACGGCCTTGGTCCAAAGCATTTTCAAGAAAGCCGCCGAGGCTTCGAAGGCGACTCCCACCGTCTCCGCTTTCGCCGCGCTCAGCGGCCTCAAATTGGAAGGCCGGGAAGCCGCGCTGCGCGAGCGACTGCTGGCCGATCCGATGATGGCGAAGATCGATTCGATAGGGCGGGAAACGGATTCGGAATTTCGGGCGCGGGAATTTCTCGTTTTCGCCCGCGAGGATTTGATGAAAGGCGCCGAGTATGGCGCCTCGGCGGTCGAGATCGCGAAACGCCTGGTTTCCGTCCCCTCCTTGAAATCGGAAGCCGAGTCTCTCTTGGCCATCGCCGGAGTCGGCGACGGCAAGGCGTCCTTCGGCGCGAAGATGGAATACCTCACGCCGCGTTTCGTCAAGCAGATCGCCGAACCGAAGATGCTCGTCGCGATGGCGGCGGCGCCATTTGTCGGAGTCGGCTTGGAATTCGGCGCGCTGCGCGGGCTTGGTTATTTGGGCAAGGTCGGTGGCGCCGGGCGTTTCACGGCGAGCATGTTAGGGCTCGGCGGCGAGGCCTTGGCTTTCACGGGCATGCACCGTGGCCTCGAATCGGCCGTCCATGACCCCGCCAAAATGACCCAAGGTTTTTGGCGGGAAGTCGCGTCGACCTCCTTGCTGTTCGGCAGCATGCGCCTCGCTCACGGCATCTCCGGCCGCTTCGTCAATTCGATGGCGGAAGGCAAATGGGGCACCTTGTTCGGCGGAAAGAAATCCGCGGAAGGCTTGAACTTTTTGACCAGTCCCACGGGACGGATTTTCGCCGATGTCAGTTCGGCGAAAGCCTTGACCAATACGGGGCGTTTCGCCGCTTTTCTCGCCAATCACGGCGGGGGTATTGCCGGAATGTATGTCGCGGGCGCCATCGCCCGAAATCGCGGCCTGCAGCCCGAAAGCAAGCAGGGACTCGGCGAACATTGGCTCGAGGCGGCCCTGTCCTACGGGCAAGCGACGGCGGGTTTCAATTTGGCCAATGGCTTGACCGGCGGGCGTTTGCAGGGGTCGTTGGGCGAACTCAAGTTCCGCATGTCCGATCTCTCCGAGACCGTACCCGCTCCGAAATCCGACAAGCCCGCCAAGCGTACCACGCTCAAGCCCCGAGGATCGGGCGCCACCCAATTCGAGTTCAAGGCCGGAGACCAAAGTTGGTCGGTGCAGATCGATAAAATCGACCGGATTTTGTTCGGAAGGAAATTGAGCGCTCGAGAGGGCGTCATGTATGAGGACCGGGAAGCCTCCGTCAATTTTGGGGACGATCATCCCGATATCAGTCAATACCATGCCGTTTTGACTCGGGACAAAGGCAGGGGTCCCTTTTGGTATATCGGGGATACCGGCAGCACCTTCGGCACCTACGTCAACGGAAAGAAGGTGGGATCGGGCGAGCATGTCCTGGCCAAACCCGACGACTTGATTCAACTCGGGGATACTTTCCAATTCCGGCTACATCCCGACGGCGCATTGTTGGAACCCGCGACGGGCGTGAAGGTTGAAGTCAGTATTCCCATCGTTCGCGACCAGAAACGTTTGGATCCGCCCAAAATCGCCGATCAATTCCCGATGCACCTGCTCTTTCCGGATTCCACCGTCTTGCCGGAAAGCGGAGCCGAGGTCGCGCAAATCAAATCGTCTCGCGGCAAGAATATCCTGCTCCGAAGCGATAAGACCGAATGGGGATTCAACCTCTCCAAAGAGAGTTCCGCCTTTCTTCGCGTCTTCGTGGATGCTAGCGGACGATGGGTTTTGCAAAAATTGGATCCCTTGGCCAAGGTGGAAGTGGCTCGGAGCAATCCGGGCGGCGAGCAGCGCTGGGTTCTCGAGAAGCTCGTCAAGGAAGAGGCTTCCCAGCCTGGAATTGGAAAGGGGCGTCAAGACTGGGCCTTCGTCGAGGACGGCGATCAATTTTACATTCAAAACCAAATTTTCGATTTTACCGTCCATTCCGAGCCCAAGGTTTCCATCAGCGGCAACAAGGGGCCGATGGTCCTGCCGCGAGGGGGGGCCATCGAGGTTCCGATCGGTAAAGTCGGCGCGGCCCTGGATCCCAGTGTGCCTTTTTCCGAAATGCCGACGGCCGTCCGCCGATTAGGAATTGGAGTATTCCCAAATCCGGGAGGCGCCGAACCGGTGTCTTCACCGCCCGCGCTTCCGCAGGCGTCTCAGGAAATTCCACCTCCGCCTCCTGCCCGCGATATCACGAAAACGTTGGTTTCCGCGGGGGTGGAGGAAGTCCCCCCGGAGCTCGATGAAGGAGAAAGGCCTACCCTGACGGGTCTTCAGCCCTTCGTTGTGCCCGCCGAGGCGCGAGGTGGCGAAGTCACGCAGGCGGGGGTTCCCTTTCCCGACGGCGCCCTTCCTGAGTTTCCGCCGCTTTTGGTCACGAAGATCCCCGAGGGACAATTGCCCTTCGTGCTGTCGGCCGGAACCCTGAGCATCCCCGCCGATTTGACGCATACGCGTTACGTGCTGGGCAGCAATCCAGCGGTGAAAAAAAGCAACGAATCCACCGTGAAATTGCACGGGCATCGGATCGACGAGAACCATGCCGAGATTTTTTTGGGAATGGCCGAGGGAGCCACCGAGGCACGCCAGGAATTCCAATGGTACTTGACTCCGCATCCCGACAGTGAATTCGGCGTGTTTATAGATGGTTATCGCAAGCTGGAACCCAACGAACGGGTGAAGTTGTTTCCAGGCCGATCCTTTTCCTTGGGAGATGCCGCGGGCGAGCGGGGCGGCATTCAATTCAACTTCGAGGTCCCTTGGCTGAAAAAACCCTCGTCACCCCAGGAATTGTCTCCGACTTCGACCAAGCCGGCGTCTTCGTTTCCCAAAGCATTATTGGGGAACCTGGCACCCGATACGCCGTCCATGATTCTGCGCGATAATTTCAGGAATTGGATTTTGAGCGGCAATCGTGAGACCACGCGTTATGTTTTCGGCAGCCTTGGGGCGAGGCCAGTTTCCGGCACCACCGCCTTCGAAGTATTGCCGGGGGATAAGATCGCCCCCGAGCATTGCGAAATCTTCATCGACGCCAAGGGAGAATGGTACCTTCGCGCGCTGAGCGATACTCATCCGACTTATTTGAGGAACAAGCCCATTTCCACCGGCTCGGTTTTTGCCTTGCGCAGCGGCGATGCCATTGAGTTGGGCGGCAATTCCAAGGAAGGCATCGGCTTTTCGATGATCTTCGACAAGCCGGAATACCTGCCCCCCAGGGAGGATAGTTTCGCGGGTGCCTACCGCCTACCGGAGAGCGCGGAAGGTGATTTCGATACGGTCGGCGACGATATGTTGGAAGGCCCGGATTCCTCGGACGATCCCGTTTACGAATTGGGGCCCCAGGATATGAAAACCCAGCCGCCCCCTAAGACGCCTCTACCGGAGGGGCCGGTGGAACCTAGGCCGGCCGCCATGGGCGCGCCGCCTCCCTTGCCTGGCAAAAGACCGCCGCCCATGCCTCCCCCGAGAAGGGTTGGAGCGGCTCTTCCTCCGCCGCTTCCTGTCAGCGGTCCTGCTCCGGAAGGCGGACCGAAACCAGCTTCAGCCAATGAACTGAAGACAGGGGTTTATCCGGCCTTTAAAAGAGCGGAACTATTGGCTCGGGCTTCCCTTCCGGATGATTCCGAAGCTCCTCTAACGGTTCAGGCCCCGGCAGGGTACCAAGCCCCTCCACTTCCCGCTGATGCTGAACCGGATCCCCTTGCCGGTTGGGAACAAGAATTCGGTGGCGGGCCAGCGGCGGGCTCTCCGAAAAATACTTCGGTTCCGCCGCCCAACGACCAGCCCGCCGAGATACCGGCCGCGCCCAAGGTTCCTGTTGTGCCAGAGGCACCCGAAGAGAGTTTCGCGGGAATCGCCGAAGAGGTCTTGGCACAAGACACCCCCGCGCCGGTCCCAGGCCCAGGCGACCCATTTGAAACGGTTCGCGCCGAGGCTCCTAGGCAGGTTGTTTCGATCGCCAGCGCCGATGGCGACGGTTTTGAGACGGTGGTCGCGGAAGTTCCAAGACAGGTTGTTCCGAGAACGCCCTCCGCGGCGACGACCGTGAGGCCGAACGGTGTGGGAGACCCAGCGGGAGCGACTCCATCGACCCTGACCGCCCTGCACCCATCGTTGACCTCCGATGCGATTTTGTCCTCGATCCAACCTCTGCTAGTTTCGCAACGTAGCGAATTAAGCGAGGCTTTGAGGGCTCTGAAGGCCTTCCCTCATGTCGACGCAAGTCCCTCCAAGGCATGGCAGGGGTCCACTGAGGATAGGGGACAGGCCGTGACCTTTTTCGAAAAATTGACTGGGACTAATCTGCATACCGGTGGTGGGAAAGTTTCCCCGGGCGCTCCGATATCCGATAATGTCAAAAAGGAACTGCTGAAGCTCGTGGACTACTATTGGTTCTCTGGGAAGCTGAAGAACGTGTATGACCTCGAGAGTGACGGTAAAAACTTCAGGTTCTCCGCGTTTCGCGACAAAGACGGTCCCAAGCCCGATACGGCCCTGACCATCTCGGTGCAACCTGGAAAAGAGGTCCAGACCCTGAGGGCGATTTTCGAACATTTCTCCAAGATGGGAATTCCAGTCGAAGTGGTGATGCCGCTGACGAACGAAGGCATGAATGCTCCCGCGGTGGCGGTGTTTTTCCAAGCCAAGGATTTCGCGGAGATCCGTAAGGCCGCCATTGGCTTGCGCGACAGCCATGGAGGGATCTTGGATTCGCGGCAGACTCCCTTTTCCCAACAACTCTTGGATCTGGAGGGGCGTGGAATTCCTGGAACGGCCGTCATGGAGCACGGCAATGACAGCACCTCGGCGAATATCCTCGATCGCTATGGTTATTTAGTGGCCCGTGCTTATAACGGTTACAATAAAGTGAAGCAGGCTCAGGGGGCCGTGGTTTCTCCCAATGGCTCCATTGACGATCCGGAAACCTTCCGACGGGAAATTCTAAAGATGCTTTTCGACAACGGTTTCGACCTCAATCACCCAGGCTTTCGCCTCGAAAGCGTCGAAGGAAGCCACAAGGAAGTGATCGAGGGATCTTCCTCTCGCTCCGTCGCGCCTTAGTATCCCGGTCCAATCGAAACGCTGAATCCCGGCGAGTTGTAATAAGCGCTCACGCCCGAGGCGTAATACCCATATCCTGGATAGTAGTAAGGATTGTATCCCACCCCGTAGACCGGTGGGTAATAGGCGGGCGCGTAATAGGGATAGTAGGGGCGGTAATAGGGACGATAGTAAGGTCGGTAATAGGACCTATAATAAGGGCGATAGTAAGAGTGAGAATAATAGCCGTAATTGCGTCCGGAGCGGACGTAATAGCCCCGCGCCTCGGCAGCGGATCCCCAAGCCAGGCTGAAAAGCATAAACAAAGAAATGAAAATGGACTTTTTCATGAGGAATACCTCTTCAGGCCTCATGGAGTGCTGATTTGATTGTAGACGAGGAGGCCTATAATTCAAGACCTGGCGCTAGATTGAGAAGTTAAGCGGGATTCTTTGAGAAATAGGCTATTTTCACGACTTCGGCGGGGCGTAGAGCAGGCTATACAGATAATAGGATTTTAGCACTTTTCGCACGTATTCTTGAGTCTCGGCATAGGGAATCTCTTCGACGAATTCGTCCCATTCCCGTTGAGGTCTCGCCTTATGCCACCGCGCGACCGCGTCGGGGCCGGCGTTGTAACTGGCGATGGTCTCGACCAGGTTGCCGTTGAAACGTTTCAGGTTCATCGTCAGATATTGAATCCCGTATTCGATGTTGACCACGGGCCGGTAGAGGTCTTCGGGGCTGAAGCCGGTGCGTCCCAGGCTTTCCGCGATCTCGCAACCCGTTGGCGGAATGATCTGCATCAAGCCGATGGCCTGAGCCGCGCTGACTACCTGAGGGCGAAAATGGCTCTCCTCGCGCATGATGGCCCAGGCCAAGGCCATGGGGAATTGCCGTATCTGGCTGAACAGGGAAACCAAAGTCGCGTAGGCGGGAGGATATTTCGCTCCCCAGCGGCCTTCGCCATCCTCCACGGCCGGGGCCGAACCGCCGCCGTTCATGGCCGATTGAATCTGCTGGAATTCCTCAGCGACGCCCTCGCGCGCGGCGACGAAGTCCAGCTCGGAGAGGAAGTCTTCCCATAATCCCACCATCAACAGTTCTCGCAATCTCAATACGGCGGTTTTTCCGCCTTCGCCCTCGAGACGGCTCATGGAAAAGGGGGAAGGCAAATCTAGATGCGGCACCGACTGGGCGGCGCCTTTCTTCGGCGGGAGATCGGGAGGGCCCCAAGCTTCCAGCCGCTTTTGCGCGAGGAAACCGTAATAGGAACTCACGTCTCCGTCGGCGATGGAGGCGTAGAGGGCCTTGGCCGCCGAGGCCTTGCCTTGCTTGTCCAGGCTGCGCGCCTGCCAATAGAGGCTGCGAGCGCCGTTCTTGGAACTCGCGGCCTTGTCTTGAATTCGGGAAAACCGCTCGGCGGCGTCCTCGTATTGACCGAGCTGGTAATGGTTCCAAGCGAGGTACCATTCGACGGCGTCGCGTTTGGGGTGCTGAGGGTAACGTTGCAAGAGTTCCTCGAAAAGAGTGTTGGCTTCCTCGAGTTTTCCTTGGTCCATTTTTAGAAAGGCGATCTTGAAAGCGATGTCGGATTGGTTCGTGCCGGGCTTGGATTCCAATTCGCGGTAGACCGCGATGGCCTCCTCGAATTGGTCGCTGCGGGCATAGGCCTTGGCGAGATCCATGCGCTTGTCCGTCGAGGTCTCGGCGGCGAGCAGCGAGGCGGCCTCACGGTAGCGGCGCGCCTTGAAGTAGGCCTCGCCGAGTTTTTCCTTCAAGGCGAACGAAGCCCCGCCTTGCATCGACGAGGCGGCCTCGAGATCCAGCACCGCGAGATCGGGCCGGTTTTTTCGCGTCAAGGCGTCGGCCCTTTCGAGATGATCCACGGCGCTCAGTCGAAACGCGGGTTCCGCCTTTTGCAAGGCGGAAAGGATCTCGTCGTTCAGGTCGCCCTCGGGGTAATTGAGGTAAAGGCTTTTCAAGAGCGGGAAGGCTTCCGATTTATCGCCCAGGTCCAGCAGGCATTGGGCGCGGTCGAAACGCAGTCGGTAGGTCTTGGCCGGGGAGCTCTCGTTTTGGATGAGGGCGTTGAGGCGGTCGATGGCGGTGCCGCGGTCGCCCGCCTTGCAGTAGGCCAGGCTTAACTCGCGAGAGACGCCCTGGTAAAGGCGTGGCGGAAGGACTCGCGCGGAAAGATCGGAAAAAATTTTAATCGCCTCTTGCGCCTTGCCGGATTCGCGCAAGGCGATGGCCAGGTAAAAATCCAGGTAGTCCTGGATGAGGGGGTAGTCCTTGCGGATTTCCTGAAAAAGCCTAGCGGCCTCGGCGTAATTTTTCGCCTTTAGGTTGAGATAGGCGCCCATGAATTGCAGGCGCTGTTTCCATAGCCCCTTTGCCTTCTTCCCGGAGACGGATTCGAGGGTTTCCAAGGCTTGGCGGAACTGTCCGCTCAAGACCAGGCGGGAAAGGGAACGGGTGGCGCTTTCAGGGTCTTTGCTTTCCTTGGGCTTGGCGTGCAGGGCGTCCACGTTGAATAGGAAGAAAGCGGAGGCCGTCAGGGCCGCCATATTTCGCATCAACTTGGAGTTTCGGAGCAGTTGCACGGTGCCTTTCGAATACCGGAAATTCGTCGCGAAACAAAATTAAAAAAGGCCCAAATAAAAAGGCCCGGAAGCCCGGGCCTTTTTTGAGATTATTGCCGGCGATTCGCCGGGACGACCTCGTCCTAGAAGGAGGTTCCCAGCGAGAGGATCAGCGTTCCGTTGGTGATCGCCGCGCCGGTGATGGGGTCCGTCAGCCCTTTGATGAACTGGCGCCCGACGACGATGATGCCGTATCCCAAGCGGGCCGTGATCGGCAGTCCATAACCGATGACGAGATCCCCACGGAGTTCGGCGCCGACGCCCAAGAGGAAGTTGTTGAAGTCGATGTCCCCGTTGAAGACCGAGCCGTAGTCCGCGAAGAAGTTCATGTATAATTTATTGAGATGAATCGGAGTGGTGCCGAGGCCGCGCTGCGGAGCGATCAAGGGCAATCGGTATTCGCCGCTGAACAGAAGGGCGCGTTCACCGGC
>JAIOPF010000062.1 GCA_021414045.1 Deltaproteobacteria bacterium
GCATCGATGACCCGGCCGAAACGCTCGAGGTAGGCCCGGACTTCGTTTCCGGCCACGTCCCGCTTGGAATAGCCGACGCTGCCGATCTCCACGCCGTCACGAAAAACCTCACCAACAGAACCAGTCAAAGACAGCTTGGCCTTGTCGGAGAATTTGTCCAAATGCTCCATGTCGAAGCGCAGGCGGTCGCCCGGCCTCAAGGTGACTCCTTCTTTAAGGGTGAGCCATCCCTTGGATTGCAACACCGCCACCGATTCGGGCGTTTCCAATTTGACCTCGCGGGAGACGAGGGCTTCGTCGAAAGTACTGGCGAAATCGACGAAGTTGCCGCGGATGAAGAACTGGCTGTTCAATTCCACCGTCGGTTTTCCATCGCGGCTGAGGACACCGCGAACGCTGACGCGCTTGCCGCCGTCGACGTTGCGGATCTCGCGGATCCGCATCGAGGTGTCGAGCTGGTCGCCTTCGCGAAGCGGCCTCGGGTCCAAAACTCGGAAGCCATTGCTCAAATGCAGCAGGCGGAAAATATTCCCGTCGATGGCCTTGGGAAAGATCGTCTTGATCAGCGGCTCCCAGGCGGCGACGATGGCGAGATCCAGCGGCGCCTGTAGTTTGTCTTGGCCTCGGTCCGTGTAGGCCTCCTGGCGATTTCCAACGGATTGAGTGAAGCGGCGAATGTCCTCGCGTCCCACGTGGTAGCTCGACTTGAAGTCTTGATTCACGTTCAAGTTGCCAAGATCGGCGCGTCCGAACCATAGCTGGGAATAGAATTCCTTGATGCGATCGTTCTTGTCGCCCATCACCTCGTGGATCGGGGCGTTCCCTTGTTTCGGATTGTAACGGTAAAGGGTCTCGAGAGGCACCACCTCCGCCGGCGCTTCCGCGGTGGCGGGCTTGGGGTGGTTAATCTTGACGACGAGGATATCCTCGACTTTCGAGATTTCCAACGCGGGAGTCCCCTCGGGAATTCCTGGAACGCGCATCATCGGATCGAAGATCTTCAGTCCGACGATCTCGTGATTTTTCACGTCATGGGTGACCTCCACCCTTTGACCGGGTCTAGGACGTAACAGCTGCTCCATGGGATTGGGACGCTTGTCCCTTCCTTGCACCACGCTGGGGGAGGTGATCAGGGCCCGCAGCCAGGAATATTCCCTATCGGCCAAAGCCTCCCGCCATTTTTTGGCTTCCGGCAAGGCTTGAATGTCATTAGGGATCTCATAAGAATGGCGAAGCGTTCCTTCGGCCTCATCGGGATGAACGCCGAGCCGGACTCCCGGAAGGTCCTTCTGGGTGACCTTCTCGATTTTCGGTCCGCCGAGGTATTCGACTCGGGGGATGGCATCGACATTGGGGTATTGGGCCTTCAAGGCATCGATGATCCCAGTGTTGATCCCGCCCAAAATCTGGCCAATGGGCTCGTTGGCTTCGGTGGTGTAACGCACGGCCACGGGGCCCTGCAAAATGGCGACGCGCTGGACATCCTGGCCCGCAATGGCCTCCAAATCCTCCGATTGCCAGAGAGAATCTTTCTTAAACCATAATTTTAAATCACCATCGATAACTGGTATAAAATTAACAGGTTTTCCAGGTCGCTTCGCGAGATTTAGAAAATGATCCACGTCTTCGGAGGCGATCAGACGCCCTTCCGCCTGAGGGTAGCGGGCAAAGAGCTCCTTCAAGAAGGCCTCAGGATCCGACTCGAGTTGCTTGGGCGATTGGACGAAGGCCTTGGAATCCCCGCCGCGATGGAAGCGCTCTTCGGTTCGTACCGCGAAATCGAACACTCGATCGCGATAGGTGACATCGATCCATCGCCCCGCTCCCCCGTCCGTCTTCCCCGGAACGTGCATGAGTTCGACCATTCGGCTCAAGACCTCTCGGTAGGTCATCTCGGGCAGGTCGGCCACCCGTCCGTCGGCCTTCTTGCCGAAATAGACCTTTTGATAATCGCGATTCAGTTCTTCGATGATCTTAGGCTTGTCGGCGAGGATCTTCGTCGCGGCTTCCTTCGGTTCCTTGCTGAAATACTCGCTGTCATACTTGGCCCACAAAGCGATGCCCCGTGTGTCGAGCTTATGGATGGGTTCGCCTAATTCCGAGACGACGGTGCGAACTCCGCCCACCGGGCCCTCGTAGCTTCCTTCCCAAGTCTTTTGATCCTCGATTCCGGGAGCTTTGGCGATCAACTCCTTCGCCGCGGGCGAGGTCAGGGCTTCTTGCGAGGCCATCACCCGAGAGGCCACCAACACCGCGTCGAAGGGCATCGCGGGAAAGCCATACTTCTCGCTCCATTTTCCGGTCATGTAGGGGAGCGCGTCCTTCGCGTCGCCGAAACCGCTGCCGGCGACCACCGTGAGGTTTGGCAAGCGACGCATCGCCGCGTAAGTTTGGAGGATGGGATCGTCCATGTCTTCGTAGCTGTGATGGCCGCCGCCCCGTCCGCCGGTCCATTGCAGGATAATCTGGCTTTCGGGGTTGGCCTTGGCGATTTCGATCACCTGGCGAATCGAGGCGATGTTTCCTGGCTTGAAGGAAACATGCTGAACCCCGCTGGCGCGCAAGGAAGCGAGCACCTCATTGGCGGTCTCCAGCGTCGGAACGCCCGCGGCCACCGTGATGCCCTCCATCGGCTTGCCTTCGCGGCGCATCATTTCGACCAAGGGATATTGGAAGCCCCAGAGATAGGCGTTCAAGTAGAGCAAGTTGGTGGTGACGCCTTCGCCTTCGGGAATGCGCTTCAGGATGGCGTCGACACGGTCGCGAAAATATTTTTCGGTATGCTGTCCGCCGCCGGCTAGTTCGCCGTGGAATCCGGCATTGGTGAAGGCAGCGACGATCTGCTCGTTCGCGGTGGTCGGCGTCATGCCCGCGACCATGACGGGAGGTTTCCCGAGTAGACGGGTGAACCGCGTGTCCACCATCAAGCTTCCGTCGCCCAAACGAACCAGCTTGGGACCGAAATCCCTCTCCCAATTCGAGGCCTTTCGGACCGAGGCGGGATTCTGGTCGAACAAGACGGACTTGTCCAACAGGCCACGCTCGCCCTTGAGCGAGCCCGCGAGGATGACTTGCACGCCCGTTCCTTCCTTATTGCGCGCCGTGATCGCGCCGATGCCGACGGATTCGCCTGGGCCGAAATCGAGAACGTGGGTCACGCCTTTGCTCGAATCCACCTTTTCGGTGGCCATTTGCCAATGCACCGGCAAGACGCTCTGTTGATCGATCAATTCATTCAGAAGGCCGTCGCTATTCCGCAAATCCAGCCCGCTAAAGGTGTTGTAGACGGGTATCGCCAAATCTCGGGCCGCGAAATCGATCCCTAGACGCCGCATGTCGCTTCGCAGCATCTCGGGAATTTTACTCATGTAAGGCGAATGGAATTCGGCCGAAACGGGGAAGTACTGGGCGACGAAGTCGAGTTTGCGCTTCGAATGCGGGACCCTGCCCTGCTCTTCATTGGGTTTGGCAGCGTCCTTGCGCATCGTCTGCAGCAGGCGGTGCAGCCCTTCAGGATGCCCCGAAACGACGACCGCTCGGGGGCTGTTGACGAGGGAAATATGCACTCGGCGGATTTCCGGCAAGGTCTTGTTCACCTTGGCGGTGTACTCGCGAACCGTCTCCATGTTCAGCTTCAGAAAATTCAACATCTGCGTCGGAGTGCCGTCACCGGCGGCGATGGACTCTCGGACGACATCGGGATGCAGGGTGGTCTCGGGGGAGACTTGCTGCATGCGAATGCCCTGCCAAAGCAGGTATTGGACCATCTTTTCGGTGTTGGTCAAAAACTCCCCTTCGGAAGCCGAGGAAGCGACGACCACCGAGGCCATCACCCCTTGGCTGTGGCCGGTGGTTCCCTTCAAGAGACCTCGCATCTCTCCCGGCGTCTTGCCGGTAACCTGGAGGGCCGTGAAATAATGCGCGAGCTGGGTAAGGCCGATCAGCGGCTGGCTGACGGCGCTGCTGGCCAGATATTTCTCGCTAGGCGCGGCTTCGGGATTCTGGATCCAACTCAGGATGTCCAAACCTTCCGTATGAAATCCCTGAGCGCGGGCCTCGGGAGACTGCGCTTGAGCCTGTAAGGCCTTGGCAGCGACCTCGATCAGAGGACGGACTTGGGGATAGGTCTGATAAAGTGAGCGCAGCTCTCCGAAATAAGAATTCGCCTGTCCGCCAAACTGGGCGAAAAGACCAACCTCGCCTCGCGCGGCAGCCTCAAGAAGCGCCGATTTGGCCTGGCTTTCTTTTCCGCCCCGGCCGCTGGGAACCAATTCGGCCTTGGCTTCATAATAAGTCCGAAGAAGCTCCGCTTGGTTGGGAAGCCCGCGAGTCGCGACATGAATATCTTCCCCTTTCAAAACTCCGACTTCCAGCTGCGAAACGATGTCATGCATCAAGTCCAAGCGGCTATCGCCGGAAAGCCCCGGAGTTTTCACCTCACGGGCCAATTTCAGATAAGCGCCCAGAACCTCTATCGGAGTCTCGCCGACATCGCCCGGACGCTTGGACCAGAGCGCTTCCGCCTCCGGCAGAAGGTGATCGGGGACCGTCACGTGAAGCGATCCCTTCTCCAATTCCAACTTCAGCCAAGTTCTCGGGAAGGAATTGCTGCCTTTCCCAACCGAACCGCCGGACGGAGAATTCAGGCCACCGTCTTCCCGCCCTTCCATCATCATGATGTGGTCGCGCGGACCAAGCGCTTCCGGACGCGAGGCCATCGTCGCGACAGGAGCCCCAACCGTCGCCAAGCGTGCGCCCTGCATCATTCCGCCCAACCATTGCGCGGGGGTCTGTTTCCCGCCACGCGGGGTGGAATCGAGGGCCTTGGTGTAGAGATTCGTCCGTATGCCCAGCTCCTGCTGGAATCGCGCGAAGCGCGCGCCCAGCATCTTGTTCCCCAAGTGGCCGCCGATGCCCATGCTCACCATCGACGCCAAGGTGTCCGTCACCGCCGTCGATCCGTCCACGTGAGGACGCAAGCCCACCTTCTCTTCCAGCTTGTGCGAGAACATCATCCCCGCGAACATCGAGCCCTGCCCGAAGGCCGCCTGGCTGAACTTCTGAAACCGCGTCAGCTGCGCCGCCTCCATCTCGCCGATTCCGTGCAGCTTCAAAAATCCCTGATTCCCCAGGTGGCCGAACACCTTCAAGGCACCCAAGGTCAAGCTCGCGCCCAACAAATCCTTCCCGACGCTGGCCCCGTCCCAAGACACGCCTCCGTCCGTCGCGCTGATCAGCGCCCGGCTCGATAGCGCGAAGGTCGGTACTTCCACCGCGAAACCCGCCAGGCTGGCCGTGAACCGAGCTCCCGCGCCGCGAGTGAACCAGCTCCCCTCCACCGTCGCCGCCATCCTTCCCAAGACCGTCGCACGCGTCAGGCTATAAACCGCCGAGCCCAAGATCATCGGGGCTATCGTC
>JAIOPF010000063.1 GCA_021414045.1 Deltaproteobacteria bacterium
GGAGGTCCCAAGCTTGAACCTCCGGGCTCAGCAGCGATCGGGTCGCCCGACTGGCGCCCCAAAACGCTCCTACCTCGGGGACAAAAGCGGCGCTAGCCGCTAGCCAACGAGCTCCAGCGCCTCGAGTGAAGACCGTGGCGGTGGGCGAAGCCAAGAGTCGTGACAGGGTTCCAAAACGCACCAACGATGAGACAGTCGCCGCGGCGCCCATTCCGACGATCATCGCCGGGTCGGCCGCCTCGCGCACGAAACGCCGGGCCTGCCATTCGAAGCGCGAGCCGAAGGGCCCGGATCCCGATAAGACCGCGAGCCTCTCGCTAGCCGCGCTTCGCCCCGGAGAAGTCGAAGCCAGGAGGCCGTTGTAGATTTCGGCGGCCGCCTCGAGGCGGCCCGCCGTTTCTTGGCGGCGGGCAAAGTCCAGCCAGGCTTCCGAGGCAAGCTGGGGGTCGGTTTCCGCCGAAATCGAGCGGATTTCTGCCTGGGCGGATGTCTCAAGATGAGCACGCGATGCTGCGGACAAAAGTTCCATGGTCCCCGAGAACCTTCAATAGGGTATGTGAAACGGTCGTTTGGTGGTTTTGCGGATTTGTCGCCGGCCAGCCGGAGGAGTTGTGCCTTTTTTTTACCTTCCCCCACAGGGGGTCTCCCTCGGCTAATGACCGGATTCAAGAAAGGCCGCAAAGCTTCGCGGCGAAAATACAAGAAGAGGAGCCGGCGATCAAGTCCAGACCACCGAGAAAGCTGCGCCAGGGTTCGCTCTCCGGGGTTGGCCCTCTTCCGGAGGCTACGTATCACGGATCGAGGAATGGCGCCGCCGGGTTCCGCGGAAAGCGATTCGAGGCCTTTAAATCGGCAAAAGGCGCAAAATCGGCCAAAAAAAAGCCCGCGGAGCCAAAGCCCCGCGAGCAGGATGGAAATAGATAAAAAATTACGATTTCGGCATCATGACCGTGTCGATGACGTGGATCACGCCGTTCGAGGTCGGGATATCCGTCTCCACGAGCTGAGCGCCGTCCAACAAGGCTTTTCCGTCCTTGAGTGTAATGGTCAGGCTGGTTCCTTGAGCCGTCTTGACGGATTTCATGGTCATGACTTCCTTGCCGGCCGTCTTGCCATTCGCGACGTGATAGAGCAGGACCTTCTTCAATTTCGGGGCGTCCTTCAGCAAGGCATCCAGGGTGCCCGGAGGCAGCTTGGCGAAGGCGTCGTTCGTCGGCGCGAACACAGTGTAAGGCCCGGGGCCTTTCAAAGTCTCAACGAGATCAGCGGTCTTGAGCGCCGTCACCAATGTACTGAACTTCGCATCAGCCGTGGCCGTGGCAATGATATCTTTATCAATGACCTTGTCGGCGGCTTTGATGTCCTTGTTGGTTTCTTTAGTGAGAGCCTTTTCTTCCTTTTTCACTTCATCCGCCTTCACCGAACCGGCGAACAAACATACCATCAAAATGGGACCGCAGGCCCAACGCAGAATTTTCGTGATCTTAATCATAGAACGGGTCTCCCCTTCATGAATGAGGTTGGAAAACTAATGGTTGAATTTAAAACGGAGATTAGGAACCCCTCTCAACTCGGGGTCAAGAAAACTTTCATGGTCCACGAAGCGGATCAGCTCTTCTTACCCTGCAGCAGCGACCGAATCTTCAGCCGCAAGGCGTTGATCTTGATGAAGCCCTCGGCGTCCTTTTGATTGTAAACCGTATCTTTTTCGAAAGTAGCAAAATCCTCGCTAAACAAGGAGTTAGGCGATTTTCTTCCAGTAACGATTACATTTCCTTTATAGAGCTTGAGGCGGGCCGTACCGCTGACCCGCTGCTGCGCTTCGTCGATGAGGCCCTGCAAGAGCTCGCGCTCGGGGGCATACCAAAATCCATTATAGACCTGGGCCGCGTAGGTCGGGATCAGCCCGTCCCGAATTTTTAGCACCTCGCGGTCGAGGGTGATGGATTCGATGGCACGGTGGGCGATATGCAGGATGGTACCTCCCGGGGTCTCGTAGACGCCGCGGCTCTTCCTGCCGACTAAACGGTTCTCGACCAGGTCGACCCTACCGACGCCGTTCTCGCCGCCGATTTCGTTCAGCTTGGCCAGCAAGTTAGCCGGCGACAGCTTCTGTCCGTTGACCGCCACCGGGTTGCCGCGTTCGTATTCGACCTCGATCACGGTCGCCTTGTCGGGCGCGGCCTCGGGGCTTTTCGAAAGCAAGAACATATCCGCGGGAGGCTCGTTCCAAGGGTCCTCGAGGATGCCTCCCTCGAAACTGATGTGGAGCAGGTTGCGGTCGGAGCTGTAGGGCTTGGACTTGCTCACCGGAACCGGGATACCGTTTTTCTCGGCGTACTCGATGAGGTCGGTGCGGGACTTGAACTTCCAATCGCGCCAAGGGGCGATGACTTGGATGTTGGGCTGCAAGGCGTAGTAGGTCAGTTCGAAGCGGACCTGGTCGTTGCCCTTGCCGGTGGCTCCGTGGCTGACCGCATCGAGCGGGCGGGCGATGGAAGTGCCCAGCAGGTAATAACCCTCGTAAATCGCGTTGGCGCGAAGCATGGGAAAAACGAAATCGCGGACGAACTCTTCCTTCAAGTCCTCGATATAGATCTTGCTGGCGCCCGTCTTGATGGCCTTCTCATTGAGCGGCGTGAGCTCCTCGCCCTGCCCCAAGTCCGCCGCGAAGGCGACGACTTCGCAGCCGTATTGTTCGATCAGCCATTTGATGATGACGGAAGTGTCGAGGCCGCCGCTGTAGGCGAGGACCACTTTGTTGATTTTGTCGGACATGGGGTCTCCTGGAATTTTTGATGCCTAGCTCATTAATGTTTTCAAAATCGCCTTCTGCATGTGCAAGCGATTCTCGGCCTCTTCCCAAACATAGGAATGCGGCCCGTCCAAAACTTCGCTGGTGATCTCCTCGTCGCGATGCGCCGGCAGGCAATGCAGCACCATCACGTCGCTTGCGGCGTGGGACAGCATTTCGCGGTTCACCTGATAAGGCGCGAAGGTCTTGCGCTTCTTCTCGTCTTCCTTTTGGCCCATGGAGAACCAGGTGTCGGTATATATAACGTCGGTGCTCTTCACCGCCTCGATGGGATCCTCGACCATCTGGACGTTGTGATGTTCCTTGCCGAATTGATTCAGCAAGGCCCCGGCCGGCTTGAAACCCGGCGGGCACGAGACATTGAGGTCGAAGCCCAAGACGATGGCCGCGTTGATCCAGGTGTTGGCGAGATTGTTCCCGTCTCCGACGTAGGTGACCTTTAGGCCCTTCAACGTTTTCTTCACTTCGAGGATGGTTTGCAAATCCGCCATCACCTGAACGGGATGAAAGAGATCGGTGAGCCCGTTGATCACAGGAACCGAGGAGGCCTCGGCCATCTTGTCTAAATTCACCTGGGAGAAAGTCCGCATCATGATGCCTTGGCAATACCGCGAAAGCACGCGGGCCGTGTCTTCATAGGTCTCGCCGCGGCCCAACTGGCTGTCGGTCGAGGTGATGTTGACGGCATGGCCGCCGAGCTGAAACATGGCGACCTCGAAGGAGACCTTGGTGCGCGTCGAGGATTTCTCGAAGATCATCGCCAGCGTCTTGCCCTTGAGGCAATGGTCTTCCTTGCCTTTTTTGAGCCGCGCCTTGAGGTCGTCGGCCAGGACCAAGAGGTCGATCAGGTCTTTGGCGCTGTATTCGAAGAGAGTCAGAAAATGGCGGAGTTGTTTCATCCGGCGGCCCCTCCCGAGGCCCGCGCGAAGACGTCGTCCAAGATCTCGATCGCCTCGTCGATCTCGCGCTTCCCGATGATGAGCGGAGGCACCAAACGCAGGATTTTTTCTTGGGCGGCGTTGATCACCAGGCCTTCGGCCAAGGCGGCTTCCACCAAAGGCCGGCCCGGAATTTCGAGCTCGATGCCGATCATTAATCCTTCTCCCCTCACCTCCTTGATGAAGGGATGCTTTTTCTGGAGACCGCGGAGGGACTCGACGAGGCAAGCCCCGTTCTTCCTTACTTGCTCGAGGAACCCGTTGGAAAGCAGGATGCCCATAAATGCCTTGGCGGCCTCGCAGACCAAGAAGTTGCCGCCGAAAGTCGAGGCATGGCTGCCGGGCTGGAAGGCCTGGGCCACGGCGTCGGTGGCCAGGCAGGCTCCGATGGGAAGCCCCGCCCCCAGGGATTTGGCGAGGCTCATGATGTCGGGGGCCACTCCCGAAAGTTCGTAGGCGAAAAGCCTGCCGGTGCGCCCCATTCCGGACTGGACTTCGTCGTAAATCAGCAAGGCGCTGTGTTTTTGGCAGAGCTCGCGAACTCCCTGAAGATAACCCGGCGAGTGATAGCGCACGCCGCCCTCCCCTTGAACCGGCTCGAGCAGCACGGCGCAAGTCTTGTCGTTCACCGCCGCGGCCAAAGCCGGAAGGTCGTCGTAGGGAATATGCCGAAATCCCTCGGGAAGCGGCTCGAAGCCCTTTTTCACCTTGTCTTGGCCCGTCGCCGCGATCATGCCCAGGGTGCGGCCGTGAAAACTCTTCTCCATGGTGAGGATCTCAAAGCAACCTTCGCCCTTTTTCTGTTTTTGATAGATCCGCGCCAACTTGACCGAGGCCTCATTGGCCTCCGCCCCGCTGTTGCAGAAAAAGGCCTTGTCGGCGAAGGAATTTTTACAGAGCAGCTCGGCCAATTCGGCCTGGCTCTGGTTATAAAACAAATTGGAGGTATGGATCAGCCTTGCCGCCTGGTTGGCAACGGCCGCCGTGATGGCGGGATGGCTATGGCCGAGGCCGTTGACCGCGATGCCGGCGAGAAAATCGAGGTATTTCTTTCCGTCGGCGTCCCAGAGGTAGGCTCCCTTGCCGCGGACGAAGGCGACGGGTTGGCGGGCGTAGGTTTTCATGACGTGTTTTTCGCTTAAGGCGATGATAGCTTGGTTGTTCATCTCGGCATTTTTACTCATGTAAAATCGTTCCGACTCCTTTGTCGGTGAATATCTCAAGCAGGACGGCGTGCTGTTGCCGCCCGTCGATGATGTGGGCCGTGCCGACGCCGCTGGAAAGCGCGCGAATGCAACAGCTAACCTTGGGAATCATCCCGCCCTGGATCACCTTTTCATCGATCAACTTGGTGGCTTTCGAAACGCTCAGCTCGCTGATCAATTTGCCTTGCCCGTCCTTCACGCCCTCGACGTCGGTCAAAAGCACGAGCTTTTCGGCATGAAGCGCGCTGGCGATGGCGCCGGCGACGAGATCGGCGTTGATGTTCAAGGCCTCGCCGGACTCGCTCACGCCGACGGGGGCGATGACCGGAATAAAGTTGTCCTTCTCGAGCAAGGTCAGAATCGCCGTGTTGACTTGGGAAACATTGCCGACCCGACCGAGGTCGAGGATTTCGTTGACGCCTTCCCGGTCGAAGGAAACTTTTTCTTCGGCCACTTTGCGCGCCGTGAGCAAGGCCCCGTCTTTTCCGGAAAGCCCCACCGCGCGACCGCCGTGCTGATTGATCAATCCGACG
>JAIOPF010000064.1 GCA_021414045.1 Deltaproteobacteria bacterium
GATACGACCAACCGCTCTGGCGATTCTGGACGCCCATCGTTGGCCGAGCGAGGCGCTGAGGCGATGCCGAATTTTCCTCGCTCTGGCCAAGTCCGCGGGAGCGAACGCCACTTTTTTTTTGGAATTCGAACCCAAGTCAGGCCCTTTTGAGCTGACCGAATTAATGCGCGAGGCGTCCGAGGGGCGAAGGGTCGTTGAGATACTCCTTCCCGATCTGTCCCTCGAAGAAGTGCGGCAGTTTCTCCAAGAGTGGCGGGGCGAAACGGCCTCCGAGGAAGAATCGCGAACCCTCCATGAAAATTACGGCGGGCGGCCGCTTTTCCTTGCGGAACACCTCGCCTACGGAGCAAGGGGACTTCTAGGGGCCCGCCGGGATTCGATTTCCAAAAACGTGACCCGGCTCTCTCCCGCCGCCCGATCCCTTTTGGGTCTGCTTGCCATGCACCCCTTCCCCATGGACAGCAAGCTGTGGGAGTCAGAACCTTGGGGAATCTCCGACGGCGAATCGGCCCTCGCCGAACTGGATGAAGGCGGTTTCCTCGCCTTCCGCAGTCCCGATTCTCCGGCCATCCGTCTGCAACACCCCGCCTTGCGAGAGTTATATCAAGAGCTATATCCTCCCGCGAGGATATTTTGGCCTCCGCTCACCATGCTTACGCCCTCGCCGATGCACAAGAATTTCGCCGATTTGGGTTTCTCGCCGCTCAGACCTGCGCGGAACAAGGTCGAATCGAAGAAGCCTTGGTGTGGTACGAGCGCTTGGAGAAACTCGCGGAGGGACCGGCCGGTTTAGTCGAGATCCACGGCAATCGAGCCCCCCTGCTTTACCGCCTGGGTCGTTATTCGGAGGCCTTGGCGGCCTACGACGAATGGTTCCGTCACCGCGAGGACGACGCGACCCTCCTTCAGAAGGCCAAGCATCGCTTTTACACCGGACTGGTGCGTTATTCCGCGGGCGAGGAAGGGCTGGCTCGAGCGCTTTTCGAAGAATGCCTCGCCATCGGCGAGGAGCATGGATCTCCGCTCAGTCACCATCCCTACCAAGCCCGCAGCCTCGCCTTTTTAGCGGCCATGGAAGAAAAGCGCGGCGCTAAAGAGTCCTCCCTGGAATTCCTGCAAACCGCTCGAAAGCTTGCCGGCCAGGACGCCATGCTTTTGGGCGAAATCGAACAGCGCTTAGGTCAGCTCGAGCAAGGGAGACAGCGATACTCGGAAGCGGAAACGCACCTTCAGGCGGCGCTGGCGCAATACCGCCGGGCCGGTAATGCGCAGTCGGAGGCGGTGGCCTTGCACTTTCTGGGAAGGCTCGACCGCGAACGAGGCTGCTGGGATAGAGCCGAAGAACGGCTTCGCCAAGCCAGGGACATCTCCAGAGTCGGAGCGCCACTGATTCAATGGGCCCGTTATTCCTTTTATCTAGGCCTGGTCCATCGAGACCGCGCCGACTACGGAGCGGCCCGGCGGGAAATGGATCAATCCCAAGGCCTCATGAGAATCCTTGGAACGGAGACCGACCGAATTTTTAGCGACCTCGATAGGGCCGAGCTGGATTACCTTCTCGGAGATATCGCGGCTGGGGACGGCAGGGTTGCGGCATTGCCGAAGGATAAGGTAAGCACCCCGCCCTTTCAGGTAGCGGCGAATTGGCTGACCATCCAGCGCTGCCTTTTGACGCAAAATTGGGAAGAAGGTCTTCGATTACTGAATAAAAATCTAGAGATGAGTGAGCCGCCGCTAGACGCCGCGGCCCTCCGTTCCCATTGGGAGACTTTGTTTCGGCTCGGTTGGCGTCTTGGTAAAATCGATGCTCCCTCTTGGAGCGAAGCCTTGTTTACACTGGAATCGGGAAGAGCTTCCTACATTCCCGCACTTTGGAATGCGGCGACGGATCTTTTCGCCGGCGCCAACCCAGTTGCAAAACTGGAGGAGAAGCTCCCAATTTTTTTCCAGGCTCTGGAAGCCTGCGAAGAGCCCGAACTTTTGCGAGACTTTCTCGAATCTCTTTCCTTTGCCTTGGAAACCCTGAAGCTGCAAGCAACGGCCTTACAGTGCCAAAGCCTGGCCCAAAGAGTCTTAAATTCAATAGCCCTACCCTTGCCGGAGGAACTCAAAATGGACTTCGAAAAAAATCGCGGAATCAAGAATCTCGACGCGGCGATGAGCGCCCGTCTTGCCGGCCAACCTACCCTCGCCTCAACACCCCATGCAGAACCCCAGGCTCCGCGCATCCCGGGAGAAGCTAGGATCTCCGAGCCAAGATTCCGCCAATACAGCGAGATCATCCGACAGATCTCGCAAAAGCGTGAACTTGAGGACATCTTGGAGCGAATCATGGATGCCGCGGTGGAACTAACCGGCGCTGAACGCGGATTCTTGTTGCTGAAGGCGCCGGAAAATCGCACCGGTCCCGTTCCAGATTTCGAGGTGAAGACAGCGCGGAATTTCAATCGCCAGGCCCTCGACCGAGGGGATTTCAAGATATCGATCAGCGCCGTTGAGTTGGCGCTCATCCAAGGCTCCTTCCTGTTGACGGACAACGCCCAAATGGATCCCCGGCTCAAGGACAAAGAGTCGGTAATGCTCTACGAACTAAAGTCCATCCTTGTGGTGCCTCTTACCCTCCAGGGCGAGGTTATAGGGGCGATCTATCTCGACCACCGCGCCCTTCCGGAAAGGTTCCAGGAAGAAGACCGAATCATCCTCAATGCCTTCGCGGCCCAGGCCGCTCTTTCCATCGAGAAGAGCCAGTTGATCCGCTCCCTCCTCGAAACCCAAAAAAAGCTGGAAGAAGCGCTGGCGGTTCGGGAAAAACGCATCACCCAGTTGGACGAAGAATTGGCCAAGGCCCGGGAAGACCTTCGCTACGGCTATGAAGAGATCATCGGGCAGTCTCCGGAAATGATCCACATCTTCCAAGTCATGGACCAAGTGAGCGAAACTTCGATCCCGGTCTGGATCCATGGCGAATCCGGAACGGGCAAGGAACTGATCGCGAGAGCACTGCATCGCAATAGCCCGCGCCGGGATAAACCCTTCATCACCGAGAACTGCAGCGCCATCCCCGAAAACCTTTTGGAGAGCGAGCTCTTCGGATACAAGAAAGGAGCCTTCACCCACGCGGATCGGGACCGCATCGGTCTCATGGAGGCGGCCAATGGGGGCACCCTCTTCTTGGATGAGGTCGCCGATATGTCACCAGCCATGCAGGCCAAGCTCCTGCGCGTACTGCAAGAAGGCGAGATCCGCCCCTTGGGCAGCCAAAAAAAAGTGAAAATCGACGTCCGTCTGGTGACAGCCAGCAACCTCGACTTGGAACAATTGGCGAACCAGGGAAAATTCCGCCAAGACCTCTTTTTTCGCATCAACGGAATTACCCTCCACCTTCCGCCCTTGCGTCATCGCAAGGAGGATATTCCCCTCCTCGCCAACTTCTTCATCCACAAATTATCCCGAGAACTGAAGGTGCCTACGACGGAGATCGGCGACGAAGCCTTCTCGCTGCTCATGCGGCACCCCTGGCCCGGGAACATTCGGCAATTGGAGAGCGCGCTGCGCAACGCCCTGCTCTTTGCCCGGGGACGGACGATCACGCCGGAATTCCTATCTCTCCCCAAGGAACTATCGCGAGAAGAATCGAGCGCCACCGGAATTCACTCGGGGAGCGCTTCGATAAAATCCGAGGAGAAACAGCTGATCGTCGAGGCTCTGCGGCGCTCCCGCATGAATAAGGAGAAGGCGGCCAAGGATTTGGGGATAGGACTACGCACCCTCTATACAAAAATGGGCCTCCACAAGATCCCGAAGAAAAGGGCCCTGCTTCAGCGTTTTTTGGGCTTGGAAGGCGGCTCGGGGAAAAAATAGGGCCTAATCGAGTCCGGTTTTACATAGGGGAAGGTCACGTCCGGGATTCATTCGGGTCGGCGACGCTTGAGGAAGCATGCCCTCTCCCGAAGGAAGGAAGGTAGGCTTGTCGAACGGCTTCGAGGAATCGGAAAAATGTTTCGGCGCCAAATCGCTCCCCTCCCAGGTGACGAGATTGGAGGTTGCGGGCGTGCACAGGCCTTCCTCGCAAGGTAGTTCCTTCTCGACTGGCGACTGGGAGTTCTCTCCCAAGGGCAATACGTATAATTCCCGCTTTAAGGGAAGTTTGCCGTTCAAGAACACGCGAAACGCGCCGCTGCTGTTTTTCAAATTGTTGTATTCGTTCGGTGCCACTTCGCCGCCAAGGATGACGTCCACAAAGCGATCCTGCTCGAGATCGAGGATGCGCAATCTCCTTCCGTCCAGGCTTTTCCACTTATTTTCCAATCCCGGGATAATCCGACCGGAAAAGTTCAAGCGTCGGTTTCCATCTTCGTAACGACACTCCGCCGCGATTTGGAAGTCGAGCAGGCAATAATTATAGGGACAATTTTCGGTGTCTGCGGCGGGCGCCGGAAAGCCGCCCTCATATTTGTCCGCCGCATTGCCTTGGACCGAAGGGCCGGACAAGGAGGCCCCGCCTTGGCCAGCTTCTTGGGGAGAAATCGCCTGACCGGAAGGGCCGACGCCAGTGCAAGCCGCCAGGATTGCGAACCCCAAAATCCATAGCGGAATTGTCATCCGAGTTTTTGCGGTAAAGAACTTCATCCTTCGTCCCATTAATAGGAATATCGGCATGAACCGGGGAACCAGTTGCGCCCCTTTTTTAAAATAACACGTTGCACCCTCTCCGCGAAGCATTCCCCCATTCCCACGGCTAGTGCTCCATGAGCAAAAATGACCGAAAAAATCGGCAAATTCGGCAAATTATTTACCCGTAGATCTATAACCATTTAAAATTACTGAAATAATTAAATGGCATTCCCCTTGCTATGTTTGTGGAGAGAAACGAACGCCGTCCCAACAAGGAGGATGCAAGATGTTAAACAAAGCCCAGCCAAACCGACCCCTCACCAAAAGTTATCAAGATTATGACTACGCTGACGGTGCCGACTATTACTACGCGGAAAGTTACAAGGATGAGGGTTACGGCGACATGGTCCCGGAGGACGAATTCGTCATGGACGAGGAGCAAGCCTCACCCCCCCTCGGACTAGAGGATGTCCGCAACGAGATACGACGGTTGGTTCAACTAGCGGAACAGAATGGGGCTGACTCGAAGGTGATGGACGCAATCCGCACTATCGCCGAACAGGTCAACTTTTCCTCATCGCTTCCCGGAGACCGCCGCGCCGAGGCCTTGGGCCAAGCGATGGGCGATCTCTTCAATCTGGAAATCGATATCCAGTCCGCGCATACCGAAGGACCCTCCGAGCAGAAAGACGACCAAGGGCGGAAGCAGGAAATTCGTGAAAAAATCGCACAATTGGAAGCCAAAATCGAGGATCCACAATTTTTCGAATACGCGCTGGAACGCGACGACCTTCGGGAAAAATTGGAAAAGGCCAAGGCGAGCCTGGATCTCGGAGATTTGGATTCCGCCGAAATGAGCACAATGGAGATCGAAAGCGCGATTCAATCCCACGAGGCGGAAAAGAAGTCCGAAGCCCTGGAAGGAATGTCCGAGGTGGAATCCACCGTCGAGACTGTCAAAGCCTATCTTCAGGCAAACGTCCTCGAAAAGTTTTCCTTCGCCACGGAACAAGGGACCCTCGATCAGCTCGACGCGATTCTGACCCGGATGCGCGACGGCGAAATCAGCCATGAGGAAGCGGAGGCCGAGGCCAAACAGGCCGTGCAAGCACTGGAGGAGGCTATCCTAAAGAATTGCCCGGAAATGGTTCGAGCAAATTTGGAGGCCTCCTTCGGAGATCTATGGGTCAAAGCCACGACAGTCTAACCGGCATATTCAGCAATTTAATTTGGCAAATTCAGCAAGAAACTGAATGAAAAAAACATAACCACATGATATTACTTAAATTTTAATTGGCATCGCGATTGCTATATCTTGGATTCAAGGGGCGGAAAAAAACCCCGATTCCAAGGAGGAAACCACATGGAAAAGTCGCCCCTGCAAGTACCCACCAAGGCCTATGGAACCGAAAACGCTTACCCGCCGGTCCAGCATGAGGAGGTGAGCCAGGCACCTTCGTATGAGGAGGAAGTCGGTGGATATTCCGATGCCTCCTATTACCAGGGTTGGGAGGGCTCCGGAAGCGCGGGCGATCGACGTATCGACTCGTGGGACAACGAGGAGTACGCGGACTTCGAAGCGGACTTCGACTCGTGGGACAGCGAGGAAGAAACCGTTCAGGGTTCGGAACTGCGGCAAGGAGGAAAAGTCGGCCGAGAGCCAGGACCAAAAAGCGTCTTTCGTGGAAAAGCTGAAGGGCATTGAAGAGACGCTGGCCCAAGCCTCCATCCCCGAAGCCAAAAAAGACCGGCTGCGGGATAAGATCAAGAGCGTGGACCTGCGGTCCTCGATCGATGGCCTCTCGATGGAAAAGCTAGACCAAGAGCTCGATGAGATCTCCCAGGAGATAGGAAAGGCCAAGGCCCAGGGCGAAGTGGCCGGCTGGTTCAAGGGTTTTTCGGCGCGCATTCCGCAAAGCGATATGGAGGGCCCCTATACGGCACGTCTTGGCGACGCCTTGCAAAAGGCGATGGAAAGGGACTCCCAGGAGGATTGGGATTTTTTCAAACGGACCTTGGAGCAAATCTTCCGGGACAATCCCGAACTAGCCAAAGATTTTAAGGAACGTGCCGTGGCGCAACTGATCGGCACCCTATTTTATTCTGTCGCAGGCATGGACGAGACCAAGCTCGAGCGGATCTTGGACGCCATTCCCCGGGACGTACGGGAAGACATGATTCAGGTCTGCCTGACCTCGGAATATGCCGATGACCTTTACCATTGCGACGGAGACGCCGAAAAACAGCAATATTTTTTCTATGGCACCGGCCGGGTGGTCGCGAGCCGCCTGCAGCAGAGTTTGATCAAGGATGATTCGCCGCCGGAGACTCCCCTAGATTCAAAAAACAATTCGGAACCGGTGAACCAATAACCAACTTTCGAATTTGGACGGCCCAGGGATAGTTGAGAAGGACAAAGGGGCCGTAAGGAGCATGCACGATGAACCATTGGACGACATTTTCCCCCGTGAAAGAAATCAGGGATATCTTCCTGAAATTTTCGGACATGACGCGGAGCCAGACCGGAAACCCTTCGGCTCCGGCGAAACCCGCCCAATTTCCCCCATGGTGCCAAACCTT